>CALMYM010000247.1 GCA_937873675.1 uncultured Alphaproteobacteria bacterium
CCGCGGGGTCCGTCGTCCCGATCTCCGACATCGCCGAGATCGTCACCCGGGAATACAACGCCGTCCGCGAGAAGCTGCTCGGCCTGTCGCACAAGCTGGCGCCGAAGGTCGTCGGCCAAACCGAGGCTGCGGTCGTCGCCGCCGCCATCCGCGCCGGCGTCGACGGCGTCCTCGCCGAGCTGAAGGCCGATCGGGAGCCGGCGCGATGACCTACGCCGAGATGTTCGCCGAGCTCGGCGCCGCCCGGGCTTCTCTCTTTCTTTCCTCCGACCTCGTGACCTTCGAGGCGATGGAGGTCTTCCGCGAGCGCAAGGGCGCGATCGACGCCGCCCTGGTCTACGGCCGGCTCGAGATCCGCGAGGGCCTGGTCGAGGAGACCGACGAGCTCTCGGCCCAGGCGCTCGCCCGCTACAGGACCGCCTCAGCCGCATGATCACCGCCGACGCCATCGCCCTTGACCGCTACGCGGCCAGCCGTGACGCCCTTGCCGTCGCGCTCGCCGACGTGCGTGCGGAGGCGCTGGCGCCGAGCCCGCATCTCTCGATCTCGGAGTGGGTCGAGTCGAACTTCCAGCTCTCGCGCGAGAGCTCGGCCGAGCCCGGCGAGATCAGGCTCTACGGCTACCAGCGCGGGATCATGGACGCCTTCGGCGACCCGTCGCAGTGGGGCGTGGTGCTCATGAAGTCGGCGCGCATCGGCGGCACGATGATCCTGAAGGCATCGGCGGCGTACTTCATGGAGCACGACCCGGCGCCGGTCCTGATCGTGATGCCGACCGAGGACGACGCACGCGATTTCACGAAGACCGAGATCGAGCCGATGATCCGGGACACGCCGGCGCTGGCCGCGATCGCAGGCGGCGGTCCCGCGCAGGATGAATGGCACACGAAGTTCACCCGGAAGGGCTCGGTGCTCCGGATCCGCGGCGCCTTCAGCCCGGATGCCTTCCGGCGCCTCACCACTCGGGTGAACCTGGGCGACGAGATCGACGGTGGCGGCTGGGACAACGGCTCGGCGAAGAGCCAGGGCGACAAGGTGCGCCTCCTGCGCAAGAGGGGCGAGACGTTCTGGAACGCCAAGCTCGGCCTGACTTCGACCCCGACGATTGCCGGGCAGTCCCGCATCGAGGAATGGTTCAAGCGCGGCGACCAGCGCCGCTACTTCGTCCCGTGTCCGCACTGCGATGAGCCGCAGGTCCTCGAATGGGGCGGCCGCGAGGAGCCGCACGGACTGAAGTGGCCCGCCGGGCGCCCGCAGGACGCATATTATGTGTGCCGGCACAACGGTTGCATCATCGAGGAGAAGGACAAGCACTGGATGGACGAGCGCGGGGAGTGGATCGCAACGAACCCCGACGGCGAGTCCGGCCTGGCCTCTTTCCACATCAACGCTCTCTACAGCCTTTTCCCCGCGGCCGCCTGGGGCAAGCTCGCCCAGGAGTTCACCGACATCATGAAGCGCCCTCCCGGCCACGAACGGCGCGAGGCGATGCGGACCTTCGCGAACCTTGTCCTCGGCGAGCCCTTCGAGGAGGACCAGGCGAAGGCGCTCTCGACGCACGAGCTGATGAACCTCTGCGAGCTCTACGACGCCGAGGTGCCGCAGGGCGCGCGGCTGCTGACCGCCTTCGTCGACGTCCAGTCCGGCGCCGGCGGCGCCGCCTACTTCGAGACCTCGATCTACGGCCACGGCGTCAATGGCGAGAAATGGCTGATCGGCCACTGGATCCTGAAGGACCACCCGATCGACGACGACGGCACCGGCCCGGCCTGGCAGGCGCTCCGCGCCCTGCTGCGCCGGCCGTTCCGCGACGGCGCCGGCCGGGAGCATTACGTCCAAGGCACCTTCGTCGACTCCGGTGGCGACTACACCACCGCCGTCTACCGGTTCACGAAGGCGGCGGCCGCGCTCAACGTCTGGGCCTTCAAGGGTTACTCGAACACCAAGGGCGAGCGCCGCAAGGAGGGCATCCTGCCGCGCACCCCGACCAAGACTTCCGAGGGCTCCGAGCTCTTCGTCGTCGACGTGGACCAGATCAAGGATGCCGTCTGGCGCCATCTCGGCGCCGCCGAAGGCGAGACCGGCCGGCTGCATTTTCCGGTTCAGCCGCTCGCCGGCTCGGTGCCGTGCGACGCGACATTCTTCACCAGGCTCACCCGCGAGCGGCCCCGCGCCGCCCCCGGCCGGCCGGGCCGGACCTACTGGACCGACCCCAGCGACAACGAGCCTTGGGACTGCCTCATCGGCGCGACGGCGGCGATGCTGAAGTTGACGGCGGACCCGGCGTCGCCGTTCTCCCGCATGCTTGGCGCTGGCGCGCTCGCGGTGAAGAAGGCGGCGCCGGTCGCGGCAAGCCCGGCGCCGGCGACGCCGGCCGAGCCAGCGCGAGCGAAGAACGGTGGATACCGGGTGTCGAACTTCATGCGGCGGCGGTAGTCAGACCAAGTCGCCCATCATGCGCTCGACAGCGATGGGGCGGACTCAACGTCCAAGAGCCGATGCTGATCGGGGTAGTCGCAGTCTCCTCTTATTCCACTATCCCGCCGCATCCCTGCCGGCCGGGCCCAATATCCCAGGAAACGCCCCGGGATACTCGCATGGCCATCCGCCCCTACGCCGACTGGTCCGAAGCTGACCTGACCTCCTTCATCCGCTCGCTCGAGGAAGGCCTCGCCAGCGGCGTCTACAGCGTCAGCCACAACGGCGAGACCACGACCTTCCGCTCCGCCTCGGAGATGCGCGCGACGCTCGAGGAGCTCCGCACCGCCCGAGCCTTCCTGACTGAACCGGAAACCGCGCGCCCCGCGCCCGTCGTCCGCCAAGTCTATCCTTCCTTCCGCCGGGGACTCTGAGCATGGCAACCAAACCCCGCGTCCGCGTTCGCGCCCGCACCGGCGCCGACGGCCGGTCCATCATCGAGGGCTTCCGCCCGGTCGCATCGTTCGAAGCGGCGCAGTCCGGCCGCCGCTCGCAGGACATGTGGTCGAGCGCCAACGTCGCCGGGCCGATCACCGAGGTCGCCGGCGCGCTCGAGATCCTGCGCCGTCGCTCCCGCTGGGAGATCCAGAACAACGGCGCCGCGCATCGCGCAGTCGCCGTCCGCGCCTCAGCCGCCGTCGGCGCCGGCATCCTGCCGGCGATCAGGAACGACGATCTCCGGGTGCTCTTCTTCAAGTGGGCCCTCGAGTGTGACGCCCTGAACCGGGACAGCTTCTGGACCCTCCAGCGCCTCGTCGCGATGGAGATGGATAAGGGCGGCGAGATCTTCGGCCGCTTCCGGCCGCGCAAGACCACGGACGGCCTGACGGTCCCGCTCCAGGTCCAGCTCCTCCCCGGCGAGTTCGTGCCGCTCGCCGGCATGGGCCTGCCGCAGGACGCGGTCTCCGGCATCCAGTTCGACGGCATCGGCCGGCCGCGGACGTACTGGATGTACAACCGACACCCGGGCGAGACCGCCGGCACCCAGGCGCAGCCGCAGCTCCTGCCGATCCCGGCCGACGAGGTGCTCCACGCCTATTTCACCGAGGAGATCGGTCAGGTCCGCGGCATCCCGGCGCTCGTCCGAGCCATCGTCCCGCTCCACGACCTTCACGACTACATCGACGCCGAGCTCGTCAAGAAGAAGACCGGAGCGCTCTTCGGCATCGTCGTCGAGACGACCTCGACCGCGCAGACCGCGGTGCTCGACGGCTCGGACCCGACCGCGCCGGCCGAGGTCAACGTCTGGATTCCACCGAGGGACCCGGGCGCTCTCAACTACGCCCCGGCGGGGGTGAAGATCCCGACCGTGAACCCGCCGACCGCCGTTGGCGGCGACTTCGAGGTTTTCATGCGCTCGCAGTACCAGCGGGTCTCGATGGCTGCCGGCATGCCCTACGAGCTCCTGACCGGTGATTTCCGCAACGTCAACGACCGGCTCTTCCGGAGCGTCCAGCTCTGGTACGAACGCGACATCCAGCCGCGCCAGGAGATCATCATCCAGGACTTCTGCCGGCCGGTGCTGAGCCGCTTCATCGACGCGGCGGTCGCCGCCGGCGTCTGGCGCGGATCCGAGGATGAGATCGCCGAGGCCAAGGAATCCGAGTGGCGCGTCCAACCCTTCGGCCACGTCCATCCCGTTCAGGAAGCGCAAGCCGACATCATGCTGATCGGCGCCGGCTTGAAGACGCGCTCGCAGGCGGTCCAGGAACGCGGCCGGTCCTTCCCCGACGTGCTGGCCGAGCTCGCTGCCGAGCAGAAGGCGATCGAGGCCGCCGGTGTCTCTCTGTCTTTCGACCCGCGGGCGATGCTCGAGGCGGCCGTCGAAACCGAGAAGTCCGATGGCTGAAGAAAATTTCGCGGCCTCGCCGCCATCGGTCGAGGGCGGGCCCGATATCCTCGGCATGAGCACCGAGCCCAACATCTTCGAGAGCATCGAGCGCCCGGCCTTCATCGCCGCGCAGGATGGCGTGGCGTCCGTAGAGGATGCGCGCAAGCGCCGCCCGGCGAACTTCTCGATCAAGGCCTCCGCCGATGGCGTCGAGGTGGTCGAGATCTTCGACATGATCGGCGGTTGGGGCGTCTGGGCGTCCGAGATGATCCCGGCGCTTCGCCGCATCGACGGTGAGGGCAAGAAGGTCGAGATCCGGGTCAACAGCCCGGGCGGCGATGTCTTCGAGGGCGTGTCGATCGCCAACGCGATCCGCTTCATGAAGGCCGACACGACCGTCGTCGTCTATGGCCTCGCCGCCTCGGCGGCGTCGGTCATCGCCGTCTCGGCCGACGAGCTGAAGATGCCTGCGAACTCGATGCTGATGATCCACCGGCCGCGGATGGTTGCCGTCGGCGAGTCGCAGGATCTCCGCTCCGGCGCCGACCTGCTGGACAAGATCGAGGTTCAGCTCGTCGACACCTACGCGGCCAAGGCGAAGGCCGCCGACCGCGACACGCTCGCAGAGATGGTTTCGGCCGAGACCTGGCTGACCGCCGAAGAGGCCGTCGCCATCGGCCTCGCCGACATCGTGATGGACGACGTCAAGATGGCCGCCTGTGCCGTCCGAGAGATCGCGGCGCACGGCGACGTTCCGGCCGAGGCCGTCGAGCTCCTGGCTGGCCCGACCGATAAGTCGGAGACGCCCGCCGCCTCCATCGAACAGGAACAGGCGCCGGCCGTCGAGGCCACGGAAGAGCCGGCCCCTGTCGAAGAGCCCGGCCTCTCCGACGAAGCCGTCGCCGAGATCCGCACTGCCTGCGCGGTCTTCGACCTGGCCGACAAGGCCGACGAGTTCATCGCCGCCCGCGCCTCGTTCGAGGATGTCCGGGCCGCGCTCTGGAATGCACGCGCCGAGAAGTCGGCCGCCACCGAGATCGACACCCGGGTCGCCCCGGTTGCCGAAGACCCGAAGGCTCGCAAGTCGCGGGCGCCGGGCGAACCCACCGCTCTCCAGGCGGCCTACGCGGCCCGCATGGGGCGGAAACTGTAACCGCCCCTGAAGAGAAGGAACCCGACAGTGGCATCTCTCGACATCTTCAACGACGACGCGTTCTCGCTCGTCTCGCTGACCGAGGCCGTCGAGCGGCTTCCGGCGGTGAACACCCAGCTCGCGGCCTACTTCGAGCAGAGCTCGGTCGCGACCGACGCCGTCTGGGTCGACCTGCAGTCCGGCACGCTCCAGGTCCTCGCGACCGCCGCGCGCGGCTCCGTCGCCACCCACGAGACCGGCGGCCGCTCCCGCGCCGCGAAGGCCCTCTCGTCCGTCAAGATCCCGACCACGATCACCATGACCGCGGCCGACATCCAGAACGTGCGCGCCTTCGGCACCGAGTCCGACCTCGAGACCATGCAGAACCTGGTCAACCAGAAGCTGCAGGACGCCAACGCGAACATCGACCTGACCCACGAGGCCCACCGCGCCGGCGCGTTCCGTGGCGTGATCCTCGACAAGGATGGGACGGAGCTCGTGAACCTGTTCACGCTCTTCGGCATCACGCCGAACGCGGACGTCTACCTGGACCTCGACAACATCGAGACCCTGACCGAGCTCCGCGCCGCGCTCGACGGCATCAAGAACACCATCCGGGCGAAGGCGGGCCGCACCCCCTATACCGGCGTGGTCGCGATCGCCGAGCAGTCGGCCTACCAGGCCTTCGTCAACCACCCGGTCGTCCTCGAGGCGTTCAACCGGTGGCAGGAAGGCGCATGGCTCCGCGGCGACAACGGCGGGAACTTCTCGTTCCAGGGTGTCGAGTTCGTCGAGTACATCGGCACCGCGCTCGCCGACGGCGAGATCCGGTTCGCGCCGAAGGGTGTCCGCGGTCTCTTCAAGACCGTCTACACGCCCTCCGATGACGTCGAGGTCGCCAACACCATCGGCCGCCCGGTCTACGTCATGCCGCAGCCGATGCAGAACACCAAGAGCTGGGAGGCCGAGGTCGCCAGCTACCCGGTGCACTTCTGCTCCCGGCCCGAGCTGCTGATCGGTGCCTTCGTCGGCGCCGAGCCGGTCGAGGGCGGCGAAGGCGGCGAGGGCTAATCGCCACCGCTGACCTCCTCCCTGGGTCAGCTCCTGACGCCCGCCGCGCCGGAAATGGCCGGCGGGCGTCTCTCTTTCCAGGACACCCCATGATCAGCCTCGCCGCCCGCGCCATCATGTCGACCAGGAGCCGCCCGTGCGTCTACCGCGCGCCGGGCTCCGAGGGCGGCGTGCCCGCGCGGGTGATCCTGTCGGAAGCCGCCGCCGAACTCCGGTCCGGCCGCTCGCAGCTCATCGACTACCCGGCGGAGGGCACGGTGTTCGCCACGCTCGGCGCCGCCCGGCACGGCAAGCTCGAGGTCGCCGGCACGGTCTACGTGATCCAGCAGCTGCTGCGCTCCCCGACGCCCGGCCTCGTCGACCTCGGCCTGAACCGGACCTCTGGCGACCAGGTCACCCTCGACCGCGCCGGCGCCGGCGCAGCCGCGATCCGCGTGCTCGGCCGGCCGGTCGTCGTCGGCGGTCGGACGGTGCGAGCGCAGGTCAGCGTCATGGACGTCGCCGAAGAGACCGACGCGGGCCAGGTCATCGAGGTGACCCGGACCGTCCTCTCCCTGCGGACCTCCGACATCGTCGGTATCGCGGCCGGGGCCGCGGCAACGGTAGACGGAGAGGACTACCGCATCCGGGTCGTCCTGCCAGACGGGCGCGGGCTCGCCCGCGTGGTGCTGGAATGAGTCTCCCGAAGGGTCAGGCGCGGTACTACAAGGGCGGTCTTGAGGGTCGTGAAGACCGCCTTATTTGGCAACAATTCTCGGACGAGCTCGTCAAGGCCCGTCGGGCTGCCGGCCACAAGATCGGCGCGGAGATCAAGAAAAAGCAGCGTGCAGCGGTCCGCGCGAAGCTAATCGCCAACGGCATCGACCCGGACCGAAGGCTGAACCACAGGAACGAGGACGACAAAGCCCTGGTCGCCAAGAAGCGCCGGCTAAGCAAGGGATCCGGCGCCTACCACCGCCGCCTCGCTGGCATCCGGTATGTCGTCGGCCGAAAGGGCGCGCTTGTGATGATCGACCACGCCCCGCTCGCCGAGGCGCAGGAGGAGGGCAAGACGATCACGGCGACCGGTGGCCTGCTCTCGATCGGTCGCGCAGGAAAGGGTCTCGGCAAGCCCGGCACGCGCATTCCGGGCGCGTTCACCTTCCGATCGAAGAAGGGGAACCTCCTCCTGATGCGGAAGACCGGCAAGGGACAGTTGGAGCACCTCGCCACGATGATGCGCTCGATCCGCATCAAGAAAACTCTCGGATTCTACGAGCGCATTGAGGCGATGCTGCCGCAGTACATGGACGAAATCGAAAAAAACCTGATCGAGGGATTCAAGTAAATGGACAAGGCAGAGCAGATTCTTCAGGCCCTCGCCACCGCCGCCGCCACCACCGGCTACCCGGTCGAGATCGACCGCGACGTGCCGATGGACGACACCGAGGCGCCGCTCGTCATCGTGCGCTCCGGCGGCGAGACGTCGGAGCCGGTCGACAAGTTGCTATGGAATCGTCGGTGGGTCATGACGCCCAGCGTCGAGATCTACGTCACCGCGTCTTCACCGGCGGCGGCCCGCGCGGCCATCACCGGCGCCTGGAATTCGATCGTCAACGCCGTCCAGGGCGAGCCTCCGCTCGGCGGCGCCATCCCGAAGCTCATCGCCCGCGGCACCGGCATCGAGGCCAGCCGCGATCAGATTGAGCGCCTCGGCCGCTTCTATGCCTGCCAGGGCACCTTCGCCTTCACCTTCGACCGCTGATTTTTCAGGCCCGCGCCGCCATCCCGGCTTTGCGGGCCCGATATCCCACACAAGCACCACGAGGAGCGCCCAATGTCCGCCAACTACCTTCCCAGCGTCGAGAACCTCACGATTCACAACGGCGAGGTCTTCTTCCAGCCGCTCGGCGCCTCCCGCGCGCGCTCGCTCGGACTGATCGACACGTTCACCTGGGAGCCCGAGCTCGACACGCTCGAGATCCCGGTCAACCACAAGGGGATCAGGTCGATCGCGAAGACGATCGTCCGCCAGGTCAAGGTCAACCTGGCCATGACGCTGAAGGAGCTTCGGAGCTCCAACCTCGTCATCGCGGTCCAGGGCGAGGAGGCGGCCTACACGCAGACCGCGGCCGTCTCGGCGACCTTCTCTCTGACGAACGTCGTCCCTGGCGAGATCTACTCGATCGGCCATCTCAACATCAGCGCACTCGCGCTGACCGATGGCGCCGAGGTCGATCCGGAGGTCCTCGTGCTTGGCACCGACTACGAGTACGACGCGGCCTCCGGCGTCATCACCTTCCTGACCGCTCAGGCCGAAGTCGATGGCACCTTTTCGGCGCCGGCGATCGCCGCCGAGGCGGGCAAGACGGCCATCGCCATCCTGTCCAAGCCCACGGGCATCGAGGGCGTCTTCACGGTCGTCGGCTACTCGCCGACCGGCAACCGGTTCCTCTTCGAGGGCATCCGCGGCGTCCTTCGCCCCTCCGGCGCCCTCTCGATCGTCTCCGACGGCGAGGACCTGACGCAGGTCGAGCTCGCCGGTGAGGGTGTCCTCAATACCGCGTCCGCCCAGTACCCCTGGGGCCGCATCGTCCAGCTCGGCTGATCCTCCTGACCCCGCGGGCCGGCTCCGGTCGGCCCGCCCACCGAACCGGAAAGCAACATGACCCAGGCTCGCATCGTTCTCCCACTCGACGCACGCGGACAGACCGTGCCGGTGCCGGCCTGGCAGTTCGAGCGCATGGTCTCCCTTGATTGCGCCGGCGACGGTTCGGCAGTCCTCGAGTTCGAGGCCGAACAGTACGAGGTCGTTCTGCTCCGCGCCGTCGACTGCCAGGCGCGGATCCGCGTCGGCGGCGCCGGCGGCTGGGCAGTGCTGCTCGCCGGCCAGGCAGTCGCGCAGCCGGTCAAGGCCGGCGAGGTCGCCGTCATCGAGGTAATGGCCGAGGCCGGCCGGGTCGAGGTCATTCCCTTCGATCGTTCGGGGGATGCTTTCTGATGATCGGGTTCGGGGCTCCCACATCGCCGGCGGGCGGGTCTGCATCTGGCGGGCCGGCGGTTGACGCCACGGCGCGGGCGGCGGCTGCGGCGGCGCAGGCGACCGCGAACGCCGCAGCCGCGGCCGCCGCAGACCCCGTTGACCTGGTAGCTCGAGGCGCGGCCGCGGAAGCACTGGCGCGGCCGGAGCGGAACACCCTCATCCTGACGCGCTCCCAGCCGCAAACCATCCCCCATCTCGGGAAGGAACCACTCCGCTTCATGGCGCAGGCCGTGCTTCTCGGCGCCGGGTTCTCGCCGGCCTACGCCGGTACGTCGGCGCTGGCCGGCCAGGTCTTCCTCGGGTCCACGAACTCGGGCAGCATCAACGGCTGGATCATCTCGCCGGTCGAGGTCGAGACCGGAGCGTACTCGGTCGACCTCTATCATCGCTGGTTCGGCTCGTCCCAGACGATCAGGATCACGCTGACGGATACGATCACCGGACTGCGCTACCGCGGCGAGGCGACCTACGCCAGCTCGTGGCTCAATGCGTCCTACCTGACGCAGTACTGGTCCTACGTCAGCCTGCAGCCGCTCGACGGGCAGGGCGGCGCGGTCAGCATCTCAATCCCGGTCGGATGGACTGCCGCCGCGAACACCGGCTACAATCAGGCCGGGGGTGCCGAGAACAGCCTCAACAACCCGATCTCGATCACCGCGGGTGCCAGCCTCATCGCCGGCGCCATCGTCGGGTCCGGCGTGAGCTTGGCCGCCGTTCGCGGCCAGGAGCTGCTGAATGGCCACACCAGCTACTCGAACTTCGAGATTCTGAAGATCTCGGGCTCGGCGCCGCTCGTCCGCGCGGAATGCCCGAGGGCCGGAGCATCGCACGGTATCGGCGCCTATGAGTCGGGGCCCTTCGCGGTGCAGGACGGCGACCTCGTCGTGGTCCAGTTCTACACCCAGCAGTCTGGTGGTTTCACCTTGCCAGTCGCCGGCGCCGCCTTCATGCGCATCGAGGGATTCTGATGATGTCCGACCCGGTGACCGTCGCGGCTCAGGTCCGCATCCAGGAGATGACCGCCGAGGCGAACCGTCGCAGCGCGGAGCGCTTCGGTCCTGTCCAGCAGATCGGCATGCTCGGCATCCTACTTGGCGCCGGCGCGGATCAGGAGATCGCTGCCGAGCTCGGCGAGGACTTGGCGCTCCTTCCGTCCATCGCTCAGGCGAGGGCCGAGTACGTCGCCTGCGCCCGAGTGTGGATCGAGTTCATTCAGGCCGCCGGCACCGTTCGCTCGATCGCCTCGGATGCCGGTCTGACCGACGCGGAGAAGATCGGCGCGATCGCGGCCGTCGCTTTCTGAGGCAGCGCGGGCACTTCTTTCACCGCCGCCGGTACCGTCAGGACTCGCGGTGGCTGTACGGATAGTTGTGCCAGGTGAAGCTCATCGACCGCTTCACCTCGAAGATCCTCTCCGACGGCAATGCGATCCAGACCTCGCCGGGCAGCCGGCACTGCTTGCACGTCGTCCTCTCCTGAATTTCACGCAGCCGCGCCGCCGGCGGCAGCCGGCGCAGGCCGAGCTCCGGACGGAGCACCTGGCGCCGCGGGCACCGCGGGCATCAGAGGGTCATGACGGCGTTCTCGTCGAGGAGGTCCTGGATTCGGATCGGCATGGCGGGAACATAGCGAGACCATCGCCCGCCGCAACGGGTCAGTTCCAGAGGATCGCCAGACCACCGATCACGCCGCTGATCACCCCCGGCAGGGTCCACCAGAAGAGAAAGACGTAGCCCCGCCAGGATTCCGTCATCGCCGCTTGGATCGCCTCGGAGCCATGGGCCTCGACGCGCCTTCCCCACCTCGAGATGATGAGTCGGGGCTCCTTGCCTTCGTTCTGCTCGCTCAATGGTCCTTCTCCCACCGCATGCGAGCAGGGTAGCGACCAGTTCTTAACCTTCGCTCAACGCTACCGAAAAAAAGTAACCGGATCTTAATGCTTTAGCTTTCTCGCGTCTTCGTGATCGGACTTCTGCGATGCGCAGCAAGCCGATTCGCGTGCCCATTTTGGGGCACTGCGCCGCCATCCACCCCACCCGGGCCCGATATCCCTTTCAGAACGAAAGGGAGCCCCACCGTGGCAAAACTCGCCGACCTCGCCGCCATCTCGGAGACCATCCAGGTCCGCGGCCATGACTTCGACGTCCAGCCGCTCGACCTCGCGACCATCGCCGCGCTGCTCGCCCGCTATCCCGACCTCGCGGCCGCCCTCGGCTTCGTCGACGGCAATGCCGGCGACATCGTCGACGCGATCCTCTCCTCGGGCGCCGGCGTCATCAACGCCATCATCGACGCGGCGCTCGGCGAGGCTCCCGGCACCGCCGCCAAGGCGCGCCTGACCGCCGTCGAGCAGGGCAACATCGTCGCCGCCGCGATCCAGCTGACGCTCCCCGACCAGGAGGAGGAGCTGGGAAACTTCATGCGCCGCCTGGCGGCGCTGTTCGGAAAGGTCGGAAGCGCGGTCGAGGCAAGCAAGCCGGCGGCTGGCTCGATCTGATCGAGATGCTGATCGCGGCCGGGCATCGCGACGCGCTCAGCTACACGCCCCGCCAGGCGATCGCATTCGCCAAGGCCGCTGAACGCCGCCGGCGCCGTGAGATCCTGGACCAGGCTACCGCCGCCCGCGCCGCCCAGTCCGACAAAGAAGGCTGGAGCAGCTTCGTCAAGGAAATGTCGTCGTGAGCCGCAGCTCCAAAGCCCTTCGCATCCCTTTCGTGGCCGAGGTTGCCGACGCCATCAAAAGCATCCGCGGCCTCGACAAGGAAATCGACGGTCTCGACCGGAGCGCGCGCGAGGCGCAGGAGGCGTTCAAGAAGGCCGGCGATGCGACCGACGACGCCTTCGACGGCGCGCAGGACTCGGTCGCGGCGGCCGAGAAGGCGATGCGCGCGCTCGGGGTCAAGAGCGAGCAGGTCGCCGACAACCAGATCGCTCACCTGCGCTCGAGCTTCGCCCAGCTGAAGGCATCCGGTGCCGCCTCCACCAAGGAGATCGCGCGCGCTTACCAGAACATGCAGGCCAAGATCGCCCGCATTAACGCGCAGATCGGGCGCGACGGCAGGCGGACCTTCCAGCAGCTCGCTAACGATGCCTCGGCGCAGCTGCGGAAGATCGGCGACGGGATGTCCTCGGCAGGGCGCTCGCTCACCATGCGCGTGACGGCCCCGGTCACCGTCGGCTTTGGCGCGGCGCTGAAAGTCGCCGGAGATTTCGAGCAGCAGATGCAGGGCGTCCGCGCCCTCCTCGTCGGGATCTCCGACAAGGATTTCGCGAAGCTGACCAAAGCGGCGCGCGACCTGGGCAAGAGCACCAAATTCTCCGCGAGCGAGACCGCCGGCGCGATCGAAGTGCTGGCGAGCCAGGGACTCAACGCCCAGCAGATCCTCGGCGGCGCGCTGAAAGCCACGGCGGACACCGCAGCAGCTTCCGGATCGACGATCGAGGAGGCCGCGAACCTGGTCACCCAAGCGTCCAACGTCTTCGGGATCGAGACTGGCAAGATGGGTGTCGTTGCCAACCGCGCCGTCGGCCTGATGGACGTCTCCCGTTTCGGTGTGGGCGATTTCGGCCTCGCGCTATCTCAGGGCGGCCTCGCCGCGCGGCAGGCGAAGCTCAGCTTCGAGGAGTTCGCCGCGACGATCGCCATCGCTGGCAAGTACTTTGACTCCGGATCCGACGCCGGCACCAGCTTCAAGACCTTCATGGCGAGCCTGTCGAAGACCAGCAAGCCGGCCCAGGAAGCGATGCAGAAGATCGGCTTCTCGGCCTACGACGCGTCCGGCCGCATCGTCTCGATGTCGGAGATCGTCCGGCGGCTCCAGCAGAGCCTCCGCAACCTCTCCGACGAGGAGAAGTCGCAGGTCCTCAACGACATCTTCGGGTCGGACGCTGGCCGTATGGCCTTCGCGCTCGCTACCGAGGGCGTTCAGGGCTTCGGCAAGGCCCTCGACGCGGTCATGAACGGCAACGCGGCAAAGGCGGCCGAGACCAGGATGAAGGGCTTCAAGGGTTCGTTCGAGGAGTTCAAGGGGGCGATCGAGGAGCTCGGCATCGCCATCATGGCCTCCGGCATCCTCGAGACGGTCACGAGCCTCGTGAAGAAGGTCACCGAGTGGATAGACAAGCTGTCGGAGACCTCCCCGGCCACGCTGAAGTTCGTCACCTACCTCGCCCTCGCCGCCGCCGCGATCGGCCCGCTGCTCCTCGGCCTCGGCCAGATGGCGATCGGCGCCGCGATCCTGGTCAAGGCGTTCGCGATGGTCGGTGTGGCGCTCGGCGGGATCTCCCTCGTCGGTCTCGGCATGGCCGCCGGCATCGGCTTGGCGATCGGCGCCGTCGTCGCCGCGGTCATCGTCTATCGCGACGAGATCATGAATGCGATCGGCGACGCCATTCGGTTCATCGGGACGCTCGCCGGCCTGGTTGAGGCCCCAGCCAAGCACGCGGAGACGCAGATCGCCAGCATCTTCGACGGTTTCCGGCAGATCGGCGTGGCCCCCGTGCGCCGCCTCCCCAGCCCCCTCTGGGGCTTGGCGGATATCCTTGAGACGATCGCCAAGCACGCGGTCACGAGCGTTGTGGGCGCTTTCCAGGGGCTGCTCTCCTTCCTCGCCGAGGTGGGCTCGTTCCTCTACGACCTTATGATCCGGCCCTGGGTCGACCTCTACAGCGGCGTCGTCCGGATCATCGCGAATATCAAGAAGGGCGGATACAGCCTCACCCAGTTCTTCCGCGACATCGGGTCTACTCTCTACGATTTCCTGGTCGCCCCCTGGGTCAGAGCCTACGCGAAGGCGAAGTCGTACTTTGGCTGGATCATCTCGATGGCGCAGAAGGCCGGCCGATTGATGGGCATCGGCGGCTCCTCCAGCTCCTCCGCCCGCGGCTACGCCACCGGCGGCATCGTGCGCGGGCCCGGCACTGGCACGAGCGACAGCATCATGGCCTGGCTGTCGGACGGTGAGGGCGTTATCCGGGCCCGGGCGGTCCAGCACTATGGCGCGGGGCTCATCAACGCTATCAACGACATGACCTGGTCCCCCGCGGCCGCAATGGCCCCGGCCGTCGCCGGCGCCGGCGGCAAGACCGCCTACCGCACCCCGGTCAACGTCTCGCTCGCCGGCGAGAGCTTCGGGCTCTACTCCGACGACGACGACACCGCCGCCCGCTTCGAGCGCGCCGCCCGCCGGCAGGCCGCGCGCCGGCCCCATCGCGTTCCGGGAGTCGTCCGATGAACCTCGACACCATGCAGACCGACCTGGCCCTCTACCTTGAAGGCGGCGCCGAGATCGTCATCCCCTACGAGGCCAGCGTCGGCATCAGCCAGTCGCTCTCGCCGATCAGCGAAGGCGCCGAGATGCGCCGGGGCGTCAACGGCCAGTTGATCGTCGTGGCGAGCCCGCTCTTCAGGAAGTACGAGACCGAGGTCTCCTGCCGCGACATGAGCGCGCCGACGCTCGGCGACGTCTGGATCGGCCAGCTCGTCACCATCCGGTGCGTCGCAACGCTGAGCCAGCGCATCGCCGCCGGCGCCGCAACCCTGGCGCGCGACCCGGTCTCCGGCTCTGTTGTCTGCTACAACGCCGCCGGCGATGAAGTCGCGCACACCCGCACCGGCCGCAGCATCACCGCCGCCGGCGCCGCGCGCGTCGTCTACCGTCCGATCCTCTCCTGTGCAGTGACCGCCTTCAGCATCGACGAGGACGAGATCTCGGGCGACGTCTCGTGGTCGATCTCGGCGACGGAGGTCTGACCGTGGCCGCCTACCGCACCTACTTCGCCTACCTGGGTCCGAGCGAGGCATTCAACGGCTCGACGCACGCCCGCGACGATGAGGAGATTGTCTCCTGGTCGGTGAAGGGCGACGAGGGCGATTTCCCCGTTGCCAGCATCGGCATCACCTGGCGCGAGTCCTCCTACCTTGCCTTCGGCCGCCGGGCCGCGCTCTCGGTTCGCGCGGTCGCCGAGGATGGCTCGCTCACCGGTCCGGTCGTCCCGGTCTTGATCGGGACGATCACCGCCCTCCCGCGCGGCCAGGTTGGCGAGGTCGTCGAACTCGAGATCCTCGGGCGCAGCGCGACCTGGGAGTCCGACCTGGCCGCGCTGCTCGCACCGGTCGCCGCGAGCCCGCTCTACTTCGACGCGCTCTTCCATCAGCCCGGCGCCGAAAAGGACGCTTCCGCCGTCCTCGAGGGGTGGGGCGGCACGACCACCTGGGACCGCGTGACTGGCCTCCCGCGCCTCTCGGCATGGACCTCGGGCCCTCGCACCATCGCCCTCGCCAACATTGCCCGCACCGGCCTCCGCGAGGAGACCGAGTCCGCGCCGCTCCGCGCCATCGTGATCGAAGCGACTGCCTCCTGGCAGCAAGACGCCAGCGTCCGCTCGACCGTGCGCTGGGCGCACGGACCCAAGCTGGAGATCGTCGGGCAGAATGCCGCCCTCGACGCCTGGCCGAAGGCGGGTGTCGAGATCGGCGGCGAGTGGGTCGTCGAGGAGTCGGTCCTCAGCTTCGCCAAGCCCTACTTCAAGGACCTCGGCGAGATCGCCGGCGGCTACGACTCGGCGATCTACTCCGGCGACGTCCCCGTCTACCGTGCGACCGCCGCCCGGGTGGTCCTGCGCAACGACCGGCGCCAGGCGCGCACCGAGACGGTCCGCATCGAGCTCGGGGCCGACGTCCAGGATCTCATGACGCCGGGCACCGAGACCGTGAGCTACGCGCTCCGCCGGATCATCGGCTCGGGCGACGACGTCGAGCCCTGGCAGCCGCTGGCGAGCTATGACGCCGGCGACGTGGTCTTCTATTTCGGCACGCTCTACGAGTCGAAAATCGCGCACACGGCCACCTATTCCTTCGTGCCGTCGCTCTGGACTGCGCTCGACCAGGACGCCGGCCGGATCGGGTCGACCTTCTTCCAGACCGCCCGGGGCGCGCAGGCGCTCGCTCACATGCTCCGCCTCGCCGAGCAGCGGCTGCTGCTGGCGTCGCGCGCGGCCCGCATCTCGTTCTCGGTGCCGCTGTCCGACGTGATCGACGTCGAGACCGACGATATGATCGAGCTCACAGGCGACCTCATCCGCGGCGGTTCCGCCGTCGGCAAAGTGGTCTCCTACCGGCTCGGCAGCGACGGCTGGGCCGACGTCGAGATCGCCTGCTGCGTGGGCCGCGGCGCATCATCCACCGTCAACCTGCCGGCCATCACCGGCGCGGCGCCGGCGCTCGGCCCATCGGTCTACCCGTCCACCGGCAGCGTCACCCCGCTCGCCACGGCGCAGATTGCTGCGCTGCGCGAAGTGCCGGACGCGCAAGACGTCCAAGTCCGCGTCCAGATCGACGCGCCCGCCGTCCCTGCCACCTACGAGCTCGCCCGCGCGATCACCCTCGACTGCGGCGCCGCATCCATCCCCAACCAGGTCCAGGTCGAACCATGAGCGCTACCCTCGCCGCCCTCATCCGCGCCCACCAGGCCGACCCCCGCACCCTCTATGTCGCCCAGGAGAGCGACCGCGTCTCCACGCCTGGCCGCTACGACGCCACCGGCTCGCAGCGCTCGCCGGCGCTGGACCGCCGCGTGGAGCGGGAGGCGGCGCGCGACAAGTTCAAAGAGCTGCAGGACCCCCGCGACCTCGATCCGGACGACCTCGACAAAGTCGACGATTTCGAAGACCTCAACGACTTGCTCAACGGCGTCGACCCCGACCTGCGAGACCCGGACATCCCGGAGCCCGAGCTTCCCGAAGAACCCGAGCCGCCGCTGCCCGAGCCGCCGTTCGAGCCGCCGGTCGGCGTCGGCGTGCGCGCCTATGCCCTCCACTCCGGCTCGATCAGCATCTCGGAGGACGGAGGGGCGACCTGGG
>CALMYM010000248.1 GCA_937873675.1 uncultured Alphaproteobacteria bacterium
CCTGCGTGTCTGTGCACGGCGCCAACCGGCTCGGCTCCAACTCGCTGATCGACCTCGTGGTGTTCGGCCGCGCCGCCGGCCTGCGCTGCGCCGAGACGGTGGAGAGCGGTTCCAAGCATCGCCCGCTCGCCGGGGACGCCGGCGAATTCGCCATCGATCGCCTCGACCGCCTGCGCTATGCCGCCGGCGGCACCCCGACCGCCGAGGCGCGTCTCGCCATGCAGCGCGTCATGCAGTCGAACTGCGCCGTGTTCCGCACCGGCGAGGTCCTCGAGGAGGGCCGCGGCCTGATCAAGGACGTCTGGGCGCAGACCGGCGACGTCAAGGTCTACGACCAGTCCCTCGTCTGGAACTCCGATCTCATCGAGACGCTGGAGCTGGAGAACCTCATCCTCCAGGCCGTCGTCACCATGGAATCGGCCGCCGCCCGCGCCGAGAGCCGCGGCGCCCATGCCCGCGAGGACTTCAAGGACCGCGACGACGGCAACTGGATGAAGCACACGCTCGCCTGGGCCGACGGCGCCGACCGCAGCGTCAAGCTCGACTACCGCCCGGTGCACAGCTACACGCTGACCGACGAGATCGACTACATCGAGCCCAAGGCTCGCGTGTACTGAGGAGACGGGTTCGATGGTCGAATTCACGCTACCGAAGAATTCCAAGCTCACCGAGGGCAAGGTCTGGCCGAAGCCCGCCGGGGCGACCAACCTGCGCGAGTTCCGCGTCTACCGCTGGAACCCGGACGACGGCCGCAATCCCCGCGTCGACACCTTCTTCGTCGACCTCGACGACTGCGGCCCGATGGTTCTCGACGCGCTGTTGTGGATCAAGAACACGATCGATCCGACGCTGACGCTGCGCCGCTCCTGCCGCGAGGGCGTCTGCGGCTCCTGCGCCATGAACATCGACGGTCTCAACACCCTCGCCTGTACCAAGGGCATGGACGAGATCAAGGGGCCGGTGAAGGTCTATCCGCTGCCGCACATGCCGGTGGTCAAGGACCTCGTGCCGGACCTCACCAACTTCTACGCCCAGCACCGCTCGATCGAGCCCTGGCTGAAGACCTCGACCCCGACGCCGCAGAAGGAATGGCGCCAGAGCCGCGAGGACCGCGCCAAGCTCGACGGTCTCTACGAGTGCATCCTGTGCGCCTCGTGCTCGACCTCGTGCCCGAGCTACTGGTGGAACGGCGACCGCTACCTCGGCCCGGCGGTTCTGCTCCAGGCCTATCGCTGGCTGATCGACAGCCGCGACGAAGCGACCGGCGAACGCCTCGACAACCTCGAGGATCCGTTCCGCCTCTATCGCTGCCACACCATCATGAAGTGCGCGAACACCTGCCCCAAGGGGCTGAACCCGGCCAAGGCGATCGCCGAGATCAAGAAGATGATGATCGAGCGCCGCCTCTGATCGGTTCTCTTCGAGGGAAAGAAAGAGCCCCGGCGGATCGCTCCGCCGGGGCTCTTCTTTTTTCCGGTCTTCGCCGTCACGCCCGGCCGAACAGCCCGCCGATGAAGGACCGCCGCTGCAGGTCCATGATCGCCGTGGTCCAGGCGAAGCCGTCGCCGACCGCCTCGCGCAGTTGCGACGCCGCCGACGCGGTCTCCGGCAGCACCAGACCGACGACGTCGCCCGATTCGTATTCCAGCTCGGCGCCGTGGCGCAGCGCCAGCCGCTGCATCTGGGCGTTGGAGGCGAGGCAGTTCATGTAGAGGCGGCGAATGCCGCGATTGCGGGCGGCGAGGATCACCGCCTCCATCAGCCGCGACCCGAAGCCGCAGCCCTGCCATTCGGACTCCACCGAGAGCGCCGCCTGGGCGCGGCGCCGGGTCCCGTCAATCCGCCGAAACTCGTCGACGCCGAGGAGACGGCCGTCGACGAACACGCCGTGGATCACCGTGTCGAGGGCGAAGCTGGTCTCGGCATAGCGGGTGACGAATTCGTCGCCGGTCACCATGCCGAAGCGGTTGCGACGCGTGGCGGCGTCGAGACGGAGCAGATGGTCGCGAAAAGCCGGGACGTCACGCGCCCACAGCTTGCGGATCGCGCCGCCTTCGTAACGAGCGATCATGGTCTTTCTCCTGTTTCGGCTACGATAGGTTGCACCGCAGCATTTTCTGAAATGTTATTGTGCGATGCAATAAGACCAGATTGCGGCAGTCAGGGAAAATTCGTATGACACCCCGCTCGAGGACAGGGGGGCCGATCGCCCGCCGCGGCGCGACGCTCCCCGATTTCGCCGCCTTGCGATGCAGGATGAGAAGCCGCCGGCCGCACGGGGGTCGCGATCGGCGGCGGTTCGCGGTAGAAACGCCGAAGGCAGATCTTCTCGGGAGTTCGAAGCGATGATTCGCGGAAATCGCGTGGCGCTCGCGGTGCTGGTCGCCGGCACGCTCGCCGGCTGTGGCCGGCTCGGTCTCAACGACGGCCCGACCGTCCCGCGTTACGAACCGCTGCCGGGTGCCCCGACGGCGCCGGTGACGCAAGGCTCGTTGCAGCCGCTGCCGCCGCCGCCCGGCGTGACCACCGATCCGAACGCTCCGCCGCCGGTCGATCCGAACGCGCCGCCGGCGCCGACCTCGGCCGTCGCGCCGCCGCCGGCTCCAGCCAAGGTGGCCGCCGTCAGCCCCGACAAGGGCCAGCCGATCGGCCGCACCGAGCTTCTCGGTGGCTGGCGCATCGCCTCGGGCAGCGACAACTGCCAGCTGTTCATGAACCTGACGAGCTGGGCCGGCGGTTATCGCGCCATCTCCAAGGGCTGCCATTCGCCCGATCTCGCCAAGATCTCGGCCTGGGACGTCCAGGGCCGTCAGGTCACCCTCAAGAGCTCCGACGGCTCGGTGGTGGCGACGCTGATCAGCCAGGGCGGCGAACGCTTCTCGGGCACCACCGCCGGGAGCCAGCCGGTCTCCCTGTCGCGCTGACCCTTCCGGGGGCGGAGCCCCCCCGGTTCGCCCTCCCCCCGCCCGCGACCGCGCGAGGTTCCGCGATGCCGACCGTCCGCCTGCTCTCCGACGCCGAACTCTCGCCGGAGGCCGCCGCCGTCTTCGACGACATCCGCGCCACCCGTAAGACCGACTACGTCAACGACTTCTGGCGGGCGTTGGCCAACGACCCCGTCACGCTGAAGCGCACCTGGGAGAGCATCCGGCAGGTGATGGGCCCGGGCGCCCTCGATCCGCTGGTCAAGGAGATGCTCTACGTCGCCGTGTCGATCGCCCACGGCTGCGAATATTGCATCGCCTCGCACACGGCGTCCGCCCGCGCCAAGGGCATGACGGCGGAGCAGCACATGGAACTGCTCGCCGTGGTCGGCATGGCGGCGGAGACCAACCGCCTCGCCACCGCACTGCAGGTGCCGATCGACCCGAAGTTCCGCGAACCGGCGTGAGCCTCGGAGAGCCCTTCGGTCCCTCCACGGCCCGTGCACGCTCATGTGATCGCCATCGCACCGGAACGGGTGCATCATCGCCGCATGGCACGGCTCCTGGACATCGCCATCGTCGCCGTCGGTCTGATCGCGGCCGCCCTCCACGGCGCTTCGCGTGTCGCTGCGGCGGACGCCTGCACCTGCCGCGCCCCCGGCGGGATCCGCGTCGAGCTCGGCGGCACGACCTGCCTCTCCACGCCCACAGGACCTCGCCTCGCGCGCTGCGTGATGGACGTCAACATCCTGTCCTGGAAGTTCCTCGACGAGCCCTGCGTCGTCTCGTGGACCCCGCTCCCACGGGGCTGGCGACGCGTCGCGGTCCTCACCGTGGAAGCCGTGCCGGCGAAGGCGCCCTGAGGCGGGGGTGTCCGAAACGACGAAGGCGCGAGCCTTTCGACCCGCGCCTCTCGCGAATTCGTCGATCGATCGCGCCTCACCAGTCGGAGAGCACCACGTCCTCGTTCCAGGCGACGCCCATCACCTCCTTGGTGACCGCCTGACCGCAGATCACCCGCTTCTGCTCGGCGTCGTAGGTCAGCGTCGGATCGCCGTGGAGCAGCCAGCCCTTGTTGAGAGCGGCGGAGACGCGCTTGCAGAAGGCGGCGTCGTCGGGACCGGTGAGATAGCGATAGAGCTTCATGGGGCTCCTCAGGCGGCGACGGCCGCAGCGATGGCACGGGCGATGGCGACGGTACGCTCGGCCATCTCGGCATGCAACCGCTCGACCATGCGGCCGTCGAGGCTGATCACGCCCTTCGAGGCGTTCTCCGGCAGGGCGAAGGCGGCGAGGATCTTCTCGGCCTGCGCCACTTCCGCCTCGCTCGGCGAGAAGATGCGGTTGGCACCCTCGAGCTGGTTCGGGTGGATCAGCGTCTTGCCGTCCATGCCGAGGTCACGGCCCTGCTCGCATTCGGCGATGAACCCGTCGGCGTCCGACAGGTTGTTGTAGACGCCGTCGACGACGTCGGGGCCGTAGGCGCGGCCGGCGGCCACCGCCGTGGTCAGCCACGCCAGCATCGGCGCACGGCCGGCGACGAAGCGGGCGCGCGTCTCCTTGGCCAGATCGTTGGTGCCGAGGATGAAGACCGCCAGCCGGCGGCCCTCCTCGGTCGCCGCGGCCGCCGCGATGGCGCCGGCGTTCAGGACGGCGAGCGGCGTCTCGAACATCGCCCAGATCTTGACGCTCTCCGGCGCGCCGAGCCGGTCGAGCACCGCGTTCGCCGCGTAGACGTCCTCGGGGCTCGACACCTTGGGGATCAGCACCGCATCGGGGGCGACGCCCGCCGCCGCCTCGAGATCGGCCGTGCCCCACGGGCCGGCGAGCGAATTGACGCGGATCACCACCTCGCGCGGCCCGAAGCCGCCGGCCTCGGCCACGGCGATCACCTGATCGCGCGCCATCTCCTTGGCGTCGGGGGCGACGGAATCCTCGAGATCGAGGATCACCGCATCGGTCGAAAGCGTCTTGGCCTTCTCCAGCGCCCGGGCGTTGGAACCCGGCATGTAGAGGACGCTGCGGCGCGGACGGATGGTCATGGGGCTCACTCCGGTGAGACGAGAAATCGACGGCCGGGACCCTAGCGAAGCCGGTGTTGCACCGCAATCGGTCGATGGGCTGAACCGCCCGTTCGGGCGCGCCTTCGCTCCCGACGTTTCGACACTTCGAAGATCGGGATCAGTCTCGCGCCCGCGGCTCGAGATGGCCGGCGAGCGCCAGGAGCCCGACGACCAGCCAGGACGAGATCATCGTCGAGCCGCCGATCGGCGCCGCATAGGGGAAGAGACGATGGCCCTGCAGGGTGAGAAGCGTCACGTCGGCGCCGAAGACCGCCGCCCCGGCGCCGAGGAACCCCGCCGCCACCGCCAGCGTCCACCGCTCGCCCGCCCGCGCCACCAGTGCCGCGAGCCCGAGGAGCGCGGCACCGTGCACCATCAGAATCTCCGCCGCCCGTTGCAGCGTGTCGCCACCGGCGACATGTGCGGCGATCGCCGCATCGGTGACACCGGCCGCGCCGAGAAGAGCGGCGAGGGCGACGAGGAGGCGGGAGGGTCGAGCCATGAACTGTCCGTGGTCAGGCCGGCGCGTAGGCGACGAGGTCGTGGACGCGGCCTCCCGCGGCGCTCATTCCGGCCCGCCGGGCGAGAAAGACGTCGGGAACCGCCGGCGCAGCTTGCCTGACCTTCGCCGACGCCGATATCTCCGTCGAGGCCCTGGAGGTCGGCGCCACCACCACCGCCTCGCCTTCGATCACCGTCTCGCCGCGCTGGTTGACCGCCGAGCAGTCGAAGGTGACGAGCTTCTTGTCGTCGCGCTTGGACTTGACCGAAACCCGCACGGTCACCTGATCACCCAGGCAGACCGGGCGCTTGAAGGCGAGAGACTGCGAAAGATAGATCGTCCCCGGCCCCGGCAGCCGCGTGCCGAGCAGCGACGAGATGAGCGCCCCGCCCCACATGCCGTGCATGATCACGCCCTTGAAGCGGGTGTTGGCGGCGTAGTCGTGATCGAGATGCGCCGGATTGACGTCGCCGGATACCACGGCGAAGAGTTCGATGTCGGTCTTGCCGACCTCGCGGCTCACCTCCGCGCTCTCGCCGACGGCGATTTCGTCGAAGGTGCGATTCTCCAGAAAAGTCATGTGCATGGTCTCCGCTCGACGCGGGTGCGCCGACGACGTCACGCGATTCTCTCGCGTTGCACAAAAATATTACGCCGATTGTGCTGCGCTGCACGGTAAAATTTCGATGGCTGGCATTCCACCGGCGAGGGGATCAGGCCGCCGCGGCCGGCGACCAGCCGACGGTCTCGCCGGCGAACAGCGAGACGATCTCGCCCTCGCCCTCGACCGGCACCGCGACCGGCACCGGATGCGGCTGTTCCACCCAGCTGACCCGCTCCTCGTTGGGCGCCAGCCCGTAGAAGGCCGGGCCGTTCAGCGAGGCGAAGGCCTCGAAGCGATCGAGCGCGTTCTCGTCCGCGAAGACCTTCAGATAGGCCTCCATCGCCGTCGGCGCCGAGAACACCCCGGCGCAGCCGCAAGCGTTCTCCTTGAGGTGGCGCATGTGCGGCGCCGTGTCGGTGCCGAGGAAGAACGCCGCCTCGCCGCTCGTCGCCGCCGCTCGGAGCGCCACCTTGTGGGTCGAGCGCTTGAGGATCGGCAGGCAGTACATGTGCGGCCGAATGCCGCCGCGGAAGATCTCGTTGCGATCGTAGAGCAGATGCTGCGGCGTGATGGTGCCGGCCATGCGGCCGGCGTTGGCGCGGACGATCGCCACACCCTCGGCCGTCGTCACGTGCTCGAGCACGATCTTCAGCGCCGGGAAGTCCTCGAGCATCGGCTCCAGCACCTCCTCGACGAAGCGCGCCTCGCGATCGAAGACGTCGACGTCGGCGCGCGTCACCTCGCCGTGGACGAGAAGCGGCATGCCCGCCTTCTCCATCGCCGCCAGCACCGGCGCCACCGCCGTCATCGACGTCACGCCGAACTGCGAGTTGGTGGTGGCGTGCGCCGGATAGAGCTTCACCGCGGTCAGCACCCCGTCGCGGAAGCCGGCGACGATGTCGGCCGCATCGGTGCCGTCGGTGAGATAGGCGGTCATCAGCGGCGTGAAGGCGACCCCCTCCGGCACCGCCGCCAGGATACGGTCGCGATAGGCCGCGGCCATCGCCGTGGTCGTCACCGGCGGCGTCAGATTGGGCATGACGATCGCCCGCCCGAAGGCCCGCGCGGTGTAGGGCACCACCGCCCGCATCGCCGCTCCGTCGCGGAAATGAACGTGCCAATCGTCCGGCCGGCGGAAGGTGATGGAGCGCATGAGAACCTCTTCGAACGCATGGCGGCGACGGTCCCGTCATGGGTTCCGTCGGCGGCTCTTTATCGGGCTAAGCACGCGCCACGTCGGCGATCAAGTGGCGTTTCGGCGCGTCCCGCGCGGAACAACATCTTGAAAAGAAAAAAGGCCGCCTTGCGGCGGCCCAAGTCTAGGGAGGAAACGCCCAAGGAGGGCAGTGAGGCAGCCGGGAAGGCCGCGTCACGAGGTGAAATCTAATGCTTCCTTTTCGGCACTGCAATATGCCGTATACCGCGTGACAGCATTGCAAAAATGCATGGCTCGCCGGCCCCTCCATGCCCCGCGACACGCCGCCACGGGGCGCGACGATCGATCACAACACCTTGCCGGGATTGAGGATGCCCTTGGGGTCGAGGCTCGCCTTGATCGCCCGCATGGTGGCCAGCGCCACCGGGTCCTTCACCTCGGCGAGCGCATGTCTCTTCAGCTTGCCGATGCCGTGCTCCGCCGACACCGATCCGCCGTGTGCCAGCACCACCGCGTGGACGCGGTCGTTGAGCTCGTCCCACTTGGCGAGATAGTCGGCCTTGTCGGCCCCCACCGGCTGCGAGAAGTTGAAGTGGATGTTGCCGTCGCCGATATGGCGAAGGGGCACCGGCAGGATGCCGGGCAGGAAGTCCGCCGCCACGCGGATGCCCTCCGCGATCGCCGCGCGCATCGCCGCGATCGGCACCGAGACGTCGTGCTTGATCGACCCGCCCTCGATGCCCTGCACCTCCGACATGCCCTCGCGCATCCGCCACAGGCCGGCGCGCTGGTCGAGCGAGCCGGCGATCACCGCATCGTCGACCTCGCCCGCCTCCATCGCCTCGCCGAGCATCGCCTCGAAGGCCTCGTCGGCGCCGCCCTCGGCTGCCGAGGACACCTCGATCAGCACGTACCAGGGGTGACGATCGGCGATCGGGTCGCGCGCGCCTGGAAGGTGCTTGACCACCAGATCGATGCCGAAGCGCGGCATCAGCTCGAAGCCGGTGAGCGCCGAGCCGAAGGTCGCCTTGGCCCGGCCGAGCAGCGCCACCGCGGCTTCCGGCGAGGCCAGCGCCACGAAGGCGGTCGATTGCGCCTTCGGCCGCGGCCACAGCTTCAACACCGCCGCGGTGATGATGCCGAGCGTGCCCTCGGAGCCCATGAACAGATGCTTCAGGTCGTAACCGGTGTTGTCCTTGCGCAGTTTACCGAGGCCGTTCAGCACCCGCCCGTCGGCCAGCACCACCTCGAGCCCGAGCACCAGATCGCGGGCGTTGCCGTAGGCGATCACCTGGGTTCCGCCGGCATTGGTAGAAAGGTTTCCACCGATCGTACAGGAGCCTTCCGCCGCCAGCGACAACGGGAACAGCCGATCGACCGCCTCCGCCGCCTCCTGGACCGCCAGAAGCGTCACGCCGGCCTCCACCGTCATCGTGTCGGTGATCGGATCGACCTCGCGCACCCGATCGAGTCGCTTCAGCGACAACACGCTCCCGCCCCCGGTCTCGGCGGGGTTCGGCCCGCCGACGAGCCGGGTGTTGCCCCCCTGCGGCAGGACCTGGGGGCTGTTTTCGTCCCCCAGCGGCAGCACCGCCGCGACCTCGGCCGTCGTCTTCGGCCGCACCACCGCCGGGGTGGCGCCGTGATAGAGGCCGCGCAGCTCGACGAGATGCGGCTCGACGTCGAACGGATCGGTCAACACGTCGGCCGGCCCGACGATGGCGCGCAGGCGGTCGAGAAGCTCGGGAAGGGGCAACGGCAGGACGGGAGCGGTCATCGGGGCACTCGGAAAAAGAGGTCGTGGGCCCTAGATAGGGCCGAGACACCGTCGCCGGCAACCCGACGAAACGATCGTCTTGAAGTCGCCCGAGGGGCGTCGTAAGCCGCGGCGGACAGCCCCCACCCGCCGAGAGGTCGGACCGATGCCGAACATCCTGTCGCGATGGTCCGCCGCCGCCGCCCGCCTCTCGCTCGCCACGCGCTTCCGCCTCGCCGGCCTCGCCGTCGCCGGGATCGGGCTCGCCTGGGCCGCCTGGATCCGTCTCACCGTCGCCGAGACGCCGGTGCGGGCGATCCCCTTCGATCGGCTGAAGGTCGAGGAACGTCAGTTGGAGATCATCGGCGGCAAGTTCGCCGTCGAGGCGGCCCGCTTCACCCGGTGGTTCGACGGCCTCTGGGTCGGCCGCGACCTCGCCACCACTCTGGCGGTGCTGAGCGTCGCCGTCGCCCTTTTCCTGTTCTGGCTGGCACGGATCGCCGCGATCGAGCCGCTCGACGACGAAACGCCGCGCGATCGGCGCTAGGGCGGACGCCCTCCATCCTCACTCCGCCGCCACCGCCGCGCCGGGCGTCTCCGCGATCCCGCGCCGCCGCCGGACCCACGCCGCGAGCCGGTCCATCAGGAGATAGATCGCCGGCGTGGTGTAGAGGGTCAGCACCTGCGACACGACGAGGCCGCCGACGATGGTGACGCCGAGCGGCCGGCGCATCTCCGCCCCCGCCCCGCTGGCGAGCACCAGCGGCAGCGCCCCGAGCAGGGCGGCGAGCGTCGTCATCAGGATCGGCCGGAAGCGCTCGACCGCCGCGGTGCGCACCGCCTCGACCGTCGAAAGCCCCTGGTCGCGCCCGGCC
Organism: uncultured Alphaproteobacteria bacterium; assembly: GCA_937873675.1. Classification (GTDB taxonomy): domain Bacteria; phylum Pseudomonadota; class Alphaproteobacteria; order Rhizobiales; family Ancalomicrobiaceae; genus CALBKH01. Next base: position 9,881 of record CALMYM010000248.1, read on the forward strand.
ATCAGGGCGAAGTCGACGAGCAGGATGCCGTTCTTCTTGACGATGCCGATCAAGAGGATGATGCCGATGATGCCGACCAGATCGAGCTGCATGCCGAAGGCCTGGAGCGCGATCAGCGCCCCGAGACCCGCAGGCGGCAGGGTCGAGATGATGGTCAGCGGGTGGATCAGGCTCTCGTAGAGCACGCCGAGGATGACGTAGACGGCGAAGAGCGCCGTCGCCACCAGGATCCAGGTGTTGCCCGCCGACTTGGAGAATTCCTTGGCATCGCCGGCGAATTCGGTGTGGAGCGTGTCCGGCGGGTGCAACTCGTCGACAGCGCCGCGCACCTTGCCGATCGCCTCCTCGAGGGTGACGCCCGGCGCCACGTCGAAGGTCACCGTCACCGCCGGGAACTGCCCCTGGTGATTGACCGCCAACGGCGCCGTCTTGCGCTCGATCCGCGCGACGGCGGCGAGCGGCACCTGCCGGCCACCGGAGGCGTTCACCCACAGCCCCTCGATGTCGGACGGATCACGAGCGTGCCGCCCCTCCACCTCCAGCACCACCCGATACTGGTTGCGCGGGCTGTGGATCACCGAGATCAGCCGCTGCGCATAGGCGTTCGCCAGCGCCGCGTCGATGTCGCGGATCCCCACTCCGAGCCGTGACGCCGCCATCCGATCGATCACCACCTCGGCCTGCAGGCCGGCGGTCATCCGGTCGCTCGACACGTCGACGATCTCGGGCAGTTTCTTCAGCGCCTCGACCACCTTCGGTGTCCAGGCGACGAGTTCGCCGAATTCCGGGTCCCACAGCGTGAACTGATAGGGCGACTTGCCGATGCGGCCGCCGACATGAAGGTCCTGCATCGGGCTCATGTAGATGCGGATGCCCGGCACCGCGGTCAGCGATTTCCTGAGCCGCGTGATCACCGTGCGCGACGGCTCGCCGCCCTCCTTCACCGTCTTCAGCGACAGGAACATGCGGCCGTTGTTGACCGCCCCCATGCCGCTGCCGACCGACGAGGCGACGCCCTTGACCATCGGATCGGCGAGAACGATGGCGATCGCCCGCTTCTGCAGCTCGACCATCGCCGGGAACGAGACGTCGGGCGCGGCCTCGG
>CALMYM010000249.1 GCA_937873675.1 uncultured Alphaproteobacteria bacterium
CATGCGCTCGCGTGGTGCGCCGCCCGCTCGAGCGACGTGAGCCGGGTCTATGTGGCGCCTGGCAATGCCGGCACCGCCACGGAGGCCAAGTGCGAGAACGTGGCCATCGGCCTGTACGAGTTCGACAAGCTCGCCGACTTCGCGACGGCGGTTTGGCGCGACACCGCCCTGCGCACGCCGGAGATCGAGGCGTGGCTCGCCTTCCACACCGGCGCGCCGGTGGCGCTCGATCCGACCCGCGCCCATTTCGCGGCGATCGGCGCGGCGGAGATCTGCCCGGACTTCTCCGATTTCGCCCTCGGCACCGACGTCGATCCGTCGACCTCGGCGACGCTGATCCTCCAGGTCGCCGGCTTCGCGACCGGCCGCCGCTTCCGCCTCGCCGGCCCCGGCATCGACGGGACGCGCGACGTGACGATCGCCGGCGCCCCGGACGATCTCGCCGAGCGGCTCGCCGCCAACCACGCGCTCTTTCCGCGCGGCGTCGACCTGATCCTCGCCGGCCCGACCTCGGTCATGGGCCTGCCACGCACCACCCGCATCGAGGAGATCCGCTGATGTACGTCTCGGTGAAGGGCGGCGAGAAGGCCATCCGCGCCGCCCATCGGTTGCTCGCCCATCGCCGCCGCGGCGACCGGGCGGTGCCGGAGGTGGCGGCGGACCAGATCCGCGAGCAGCTGTCGCTCGCCGTCGATCGGGTGATGAACGAGGGCTCGCTCCACGACCGCGATCTCGCGGCGCTGGCGATCAAGCAAGCGCGCGGCGATCTGATCGAGGCGGCCTTCCTGGTGCGCGCCTATCGCACGACGCTGCCGCGCTTCGGCTATTCGGTGCCGCTCGACACCGGTGCGATGACGATCGAGCGGCGCATCTCGGCGACCTACAAGGATCTGCCCGGCGGCCAGATCCTGGGACCCACCTTCGACTACACCCACCGGCTGATCGATTTCACCCTGATGGCCGACAGCGAGACGCCGCTGCCGGAACGCGACACCGCGGCCTCGGCGCCGGCGATGCCGCGGGTCACCGATCTCCTCGACGGCGAAGGGCTGATCGAGGCGGAACCGCCGGCTGCGCCCGACGCCGAGCCGGGCGACCTCACCCGCGCGCCGCTGCGCGTGCCGGCCGCGCGCGATCTGCGTCTGCAGCAGCTCGCCCGCGGCGACGAGGGCTTCCTCCTGGCGCTCGGCTATTCGACCCAGCGCGGCTACGGCTCGACCCACCCCTTCGCCGGCGAGATCCGCATCGGCGAGGTCGAGGTCGAGTTCGAGGTGCCGGAACTCGGCTTCGCCGTGCCGCTCGGCACGGTCACCGTCTCCGAATGCCAGATGATCAACCAGTTCGCCGGGTCGGCCGAGATCGAGCCGAGCTTCAGCCGCGGCTACGGCCTCGCCTTCGGCCAGGTCGAGCGCAAGGTGATGGCGATGGCGCTGGTCGATCGGGCGCTGCGCACCGAGGACCTCGGCGGCGCGGTGGAGCACCCGGCGCAGGACCAGGAATTCGTCCTGTCGCATGCCGACAACGTCCAGGCGACCGGCTTCGTCGAGCACCTGAAGCTGCCGCACTACGTCGACTTCCAGGCCGAACTGGCCCTCGTCCGCGAAATGCGGCGCGAGCACGCCGCGGCACACGCCTCGCGCGAGGCCGACACCGACCCCGTCTTCGAGGAGGCCGCCGAATGACCGCGCCGATCAAGCGGACCGAGGGCTACGCCTTCGCCTATCTCGACGAACAGACCAAGCGGATGATCCGCCGCGCCATCCTGAAGGCGGTGGCGATCCCCGGCCATCAGGTGCCCTTCGCGGCGCGCGACATGCCGATGCCCTATGGCTGGGGCACCGGCGGCATCCAGGTGACGGCGGCGATCCTCGGGCCGGCGGACGTGCTCAAGGTCATCGACCAGGGCGCCGACGACACCACCAATGCCGTCTCGATCCGCGCCTTCTTCCAGAAGACGGCGGGGGTCGCGGTGACCACCCGGACGGCGCAAGCGAGCGTCATCCAGACCCGCCACCGCATCCCGGAGGAGCCGCTGAAGGCCGGGCAGACGCTGGTCTATCAGGTGCCGATCCCGGAACCCCTGCGCTTCCTCGAGCCGCGCGAGACCGAGACGCGGGTGATGCACGCGCTCGCCGACTACGGGCTGATGCACGTCAAACTCTACGAGGACATCGCCACCCACGGCCACATCGCCAAGACCTACGCCTATCCGGTGAAGGTCGAGGGCCGCTACATGATGGACCCCTCGCCGATCCCCAAGTTCGACAATCCGAAGATGCACATGAGCCCGGCGCTCCAGCTCTTCGGGGCGGGGCGCGAGAAGCGCATCTACGCGCTGCCGCCCTTCACCCGCGTCGAGAGCCTCGATTTCGACGACCATCCGTTCGAGCGGACGAAGTTCGAAGCGCCCTGCGCGCTGTGCGGGGCGACCGACAGCTATCTCGACGAGGTGGTGATCGACGACAAGGGCGGGCGGATGTTCGTCTGCTCCGACACCGACCATTGCGAGACCCGCCGCGAGGAGGGCCATCGCGGCGCGCTCCTCGGCACCCCGGCAGAGGAGACCCGCCCGTGACCGCCTCCCTCCTCGAGGCGCAAGGCCTCACCAAGTGGTACGGCGACCGGCTCGGCTGCCGCGACGTCTCTTTCGACATCCGCGAGGGCGAGGTGTTGGCGATCGTCGGCGAGAGCGGCTCCGGCAAGTCGACGCTCCTGTCGCTGCTCTCCGGCCAGCCCGCGCCGACATCAGGTTCGGTCGCCTACCGCATGCGCGACGGGTCCATCCGCGATCTCGTCTCACTCTCCGAGGCCGAGCGGCGCTTCCTCTTCCGCACCGACTGGGGCTTCGTCCACCAGGACGCCGCCAAGGGCCTGCGCATGGGCGTCTCGGCCGGCGGCAACGTCGGCGAGCGGCTGATGGCGGTCGGCGCCCGGCACTACGGCGACATCCGCGCCGCGGCCGAAGACTGGCTGGAGCGGGTCGAGATCGACGTCTCCCGCATCGACGAGAAGCCGACGGCCTATTCCGGCGGCATGCGCCAGCGCCTGCAGATCGCCCGCAACCTCGTCACCGCGCCGCGCCTCGTCTTCATGGACGAGCCGACCGGCGGCCTCGACGTCTCGGTGCAGGCGCGCCTGCTCGACCTCCTGCGCCGGCTCGTCGCCGACATGGGGCTGGCGGTGATCGTCGTCACCCACGACCTCGCCGTCGCCCGCCTCCTCTCCGACCGGATCATGGTGATGCGCCAGGGCCGGGTGATCGAGGCGGGGTTGACCGACCGCGTCCTCGACGATCCGCGCGAGGCCTACACCCAGCTCCTCGTCTCCTCGATCCTGCAACCGTGAGGCCCGACATGACCCCCATCGATCCGATCCTCCGGGTGGAGGACGTCGCCAAGAGCTTCACCATGCATCTGCGCGGCGGGCTTTCGATCCCGGTGGTCGACCATGTCGCCTTCGAGGTCTTCGCCGGCGAATGCGTCGTCCTCGGCGGTCCCTCGGGGGCCGGCAAGTCGTCGATCCTCAAGATGGTCTGGGGCAACTACGGCGTCGATCGCGGCCGCATCGCGGTCGCCGGACCCGAGGGCGTCGTCGACGTCGCCACGGCCGAACCGCGCGAGGTGTTGGCGCTGCGCCGCTCGGTGATGGGCTACGTCAGCCAGTTCCTGCGCGTCGTGCCGCGCGTCGCCACGCTCGACGTGGTGATGGAGCCGGCGCTCGCGCAAGGGCTCGATCCGGCGGAGGCCCGCGCCCGTGCCGAGGCGCTGCTGACGCGGCTCAACGTGCCGGAGCGGCTGTGGTCGCTGCCGCCGGCGACCTTCTCGGGCGGCGAGCAGCAGCGGGTCAACATCGCCCGCGGCCTGATCGCCGACGTCCGCCTCCTCCTCCTCGACGAGCCGACCGCGTCGCTCGACGCGGCCAACCGCGCCGCCGTGGTCGAGCTGATCGAGGCCAAGAAGGCCGCGGGCACGGCGCTCCTCGGCATCTTCCACGACCTCGACGTGCGCGACCGGGTGGCGACCCGGATCGTCGACGTCACCGGGTTCGCCACCAGGAGGGACGCGGCATGAACGCCCCCGTCGCGCCGCTGCCGAAGATCCCGGAAGAGGGACGGATCGCGCCGTCGGTGCGGACCCGCGAGGCGGTGCTCGGGCGGTGGCTCGAGCTCGCCGACGGCGTCCACGTCGAATACGCCACCATCGGCGACTACAGCTATCTGATGGAGGGGACGTCGGCCGCCGATTGCGACATCGGCCGCTTCACCGCCATCGCCGCGCAGTGCCGCATCGGCCCGCCGAATCATCCGATGGAGCGGGCGACGCAGCACCGGCTCTCCTACACGCCCGAATACTACTGGCCGGCGGCGAGCCGCGACGCCGCCTTCTTCGAGCGTCGCCGCGAGAGCCGCACCCGCATCGGCCACGACGTGTGGATCGGCCACGGCGCCACGGTGCTCGCCGGCGTCACCGTCGGCAACGGCGCGGTGATCGCCGCCGGCGCGGTCGTCGCCCACGACGTCGAGCCGTGGACGATCGTCGGCGGCGTGCCGGCGAAGCCGATCCGCCGGCGCTTTCCGAAAGACATCGCCGAGCGGCTGGAGCGGCTCGCCTGGTGGGACTGGTCACACGACCGTCTCGAGCGGGCGGTATCCGATTTCCGCGATCTCTCCATCGAAGCCTTCCTCGAAAAACACGAGACGCCATGACCATCGTCGAAGCCAAGCCCTCGCTCGCGATCCCGCCGGAACCGGTCGGATCCCTCGTCGTCGCCTCGCGTTCCGTCGTGCTCGCCGACCGGGTCGTCGCCGGCACGGTGGTGATCGAGAACGGCATGATCGTCGGCATCGAAGAGGACCGGATCCTGCCGGCGTCCGAGGACTGGGGCGACGACCTTCTCGTCCCCGGCCTCGTCGAACTCCACACCGACCATCTCGAGCCGCACTATTCGCCGCGGCCGAAGGTGTTCTGGGAGCCGTTCTCGGCGGTCTTCGCCTATGACGCGCAGATCGCGGCGGCCGGCATCACCACCGTCTTCGACTCGTTGCGCGCCGGCTCCGACGGCGACAGCGTGTCGCTGGGCGCGCGGCTCTTCGCGCTCGGCGACGCCATCGAGCGGGCCAAGACCACCGGCCTCCTGCGCGTCGACCACCACACGCACCTCAGGTGCGAGATCTGCTCCGACGACGTGCTCGACCAGACGCGCGAGTATCTCGAGCGCTTCGACGTCCGCCTGATGTCGCTGATGGACCACACGCCGGGCCAGCGGCAGTTCCGCGACGAGGAGAAGCTGCGCGACTACTACCGCGGCAAGAAGAAGGGCATGAGCGAGGTCGACCTCGACGCCTTCTTCGCCGACCGCAAGGCGCTGCACGACCGCAACGCGCTTCCCCATCGCCGCGCCCTGGTCGACATCGGCCACGGCCGCGGCGTGGCGCTGGCCAGCCACGACGACACCACGGTCGACCATGTCGTCGAATCGGTCGCCGACCGGGTCGCGGTCGCCGAGTTCCCGACCACGGTCGAGGCGGCCCGCGCCTCCCACGCCAACGGCCTCGCGGTGCTGATGGGCGCGCCCAACGTGGTGCGCGGCGGCTCGCACTCCGGCAACGTCTCGGCCCGCGAACTGGCGGAGGCCGGGGTTCTCGACATCCTCTCCTCCGACTACGTGCCGGTGAGCCTGATCGAAGGCGCCTTCGGTATCGCCGACGTGGCGGCGATCGGCGGCCTCGCCGGTGCCATCCGCACCGTCACCAAGAACCCGGCGGAAGCGACCGGCATGACCGACCGCGGCGAGATCGTCGCCGGCAAGCGCGGCGACATCGTCCGCGTCCGGCTCGTCGACGGCCATCCGGTGGTGCGCGAGGTCTTCCGTCTCGGCCGGCGGGTGTCGTGATGGAGGCGCAGGTCGCTTTCACGATCGACGACGACGCGCCGACCACCGAGGTGCTGCCCGGCCGGCTGGTGCTGGTGGTCGGTCCGTCCGGCGCCGGCAAGGACACGCTGATCGAGGCGACGCGTCTGGCGCTCGCCGAGGATCGGCGTTTCGTCTTCCCGCGCCGCGTGGTGACGCGCGCGGCGAGCGAGGCGGAAGACAACATCGTCGCCGACGAGGACGGGTTCCGCGCCGTGGCGGCGCGCGGCGGCTTCGCGCTTTCCTGGCAGGCGCACGGCCATCACTATGGTATCCCCTCGGCGATCGTCGCCGACCTCGCGGCGGCGCGCACGGTGGTGATCAACGTCTCGCGCAGCGTCATCGGCGAAGCGCGGCGGCGTTGGCCGGACGTGACGGTGGTCGAGGTGACGGCGCCGGCGGAGGTTCTCGCCCACCGCATCGCCGCCCGGGCTCGCCCCAGCGACGGTGCCGGGCCCGAACGCCTCGCCCGCCGCTTCGAGGGCGGAGATCGGCCCTCCGCCGACACCACCATCGACAACGGCGGCGAACTCGACACCGCGATCGCGGCCTTCCTGGCGGCGGTCGTCGGTTCCTAGACCGGTTTCGCGACACGAGCCGAACAGGTTCGGAAGGACGATCATGACGACGCCGCGCTACGCGATCTATCTCGCCCCTTCGCCCGACACGCCGCTGTGGCGGGCGGCGTCGCAGGTGATCGGCCGCGACGCGGTGACCGGATCGACGCCGCCCTTCCCCGCCCTCGCCCCTTGCGATGCCGACGACTGGGCCGAGATGACGGCCGAGCCGCGCCGCTACGGTTTCCATGCGACGCTGAAGGCGCCGTTCGAACTCGACGACGCGGCCGACGAGGCCTCCCTTCTCGAGGCGGCGCGCGGCTTCGCCGCCACCCGTCGCGGCTTCTCGATCCCCGATCTCTCGGTCCGGTCGATGAAGTCCTTCGTGGCGCTCACCCCGGACACGGCGAACGCCGATCTCGACGGCCTCGCCGCCGATTGCGTCGTCGCCTTCGAACCGTTCCGTAAGCCGCTCACGGCGGCGGAGCGCAGCCGTCGCGTCGCCGGGCTGACCGATCCGCGCCATGTCGCGTCGGTCGACCGCTGGGGCTACCCGTGGGTGTTCGAGGACTTCCGTTTCCACATGACGCTGAGCGGTTCGTTGCCGGAGGCGCGCCGCGACGAGGTCCGCGACGGGCTCGCCGCCTTCCTCGGCGACGTGGCGCGGCCGCTCGCGGTCGATGCCATCTGCGTCTTCCATCAGGAGCGCCGCGATGCGCCGTTCCGGGTATTGGAGCGCTTTCCCTTCGCCACCTGAGAGGCGCCCCATGAAGAAGCTCTCACCGGAGCCGACCATCGATCCGACGGCGATCGTCACCGCGAGCACCTTCGGCCGCTACACCGAAGTCGGCGCCCGGTCGCGCGTCACCGAGACGACGTTCGGCGACTATTCCTACGTCGTCCAGGACGCCGAGATCATCTACACGACCGTCGGCAAGTTCTGCTCGATCGCCGCGCACACCCGGATCAACCCGGGCAACCATCCGATGGAGCGGATCACCCAGGCGCATTTCACCTATCGCGCCTCGGCCTATTTCGACGGCGAGGCCGACGACCACGATTTCTTCGCGTGGCGCCGCGACCACGCGGTGACCATCGGCCACGACGTGTGGATCGGGCACGGGGCGATCGTGCTCGCCGGCCGCTCGATCGGCACCGGGGCGGTCGTCGCCGGCGGCGCCGTGGTGACCAAGGACGTCGCGCCCTACACCATCGCCGCCGGCAATCCGGCGCGGCCGATCCGCCGCCGCTTCGCGGAAGCCATCGCCGAGCGCATCGAGCGGCTGGCGTGGTGGGACTGGGAGCACGAGGCGCTGCGCGCCGCGCTGCCGGACTTCCGGACCCTCGGCGTCGAGGATTTTCTCGCGAAATACGGTGCGTGACACCAAAGGCCGATGGCGCTGACACGCCCGGCCTTCGAATGCTCACCGATGCCGAGATGATCCGGGACGCGGTCCGCGGGCGGCTCGACCGGCCGCCACGGGACTTCAGCACATCCGCGTCAGCGCCCGCTCGGCCCCGTCACGGGTGTCCGCCTCGCCGCCGCCGATGTCGCGCCCGGCGAAGGACCACTGCCAGTGGTCGCGGCCGATGACGTCGCGGACGCGGCGGATGCGGGCCCAGCCGCCGCCGGCGAGATCGGCGACGAAGTCGTCGGCCGCGCCGAACGGCCAGGTGCGGCGCCAGGCGAGCCGGGAGGCACCGGCGGCGCGGGCGGCCGGGGGCGTCGTGGTTCTTTCGATCGCGTCGTTCATCGGAACATCTCCATACCGAAACAGGCCTCGACCGGGCGTCACGCGCCCGCGCCGTCGCTCTTGGATCCGTTCTTGCGCTTCTCGGATTTCCACCCCCGCCAGACGCGGATGTCCGCCTCCGGTCGATGAACGGCGATCTCGCGCCGTCCGGCGAAGACCTTACCGGCGTCGCCGTCGACCGACAACCAGTCGCCTTCGGCGAGCGCGATCGTGCCGCACTCGATCCCACCGGTCGCCGGAGCGAAGCGGACGCCGGCGCAGGCGACCACACATGGCCGCCCCATCTGGCGTGCGACCAGTGCGGCATGGGAGGTTCGTCCGCCCGAGGCGGTGACGATGGCGCGGGCGGCGGCGAAGCCGTCGATGTCGGCGGTCGAGGTGTCGGGGCGCACCAGGATCGCCGGTTCGCCACTCGCCGCCAGGCGTTCGGCGCTCTCCGACGTGGTGACCAACCGCCCGACGGCGACGCCGGGCGAGGCGCCGAGACCGACGGCGATCGGCTCGGGGTCGTCGCCGACGAAGACCTCCTCGTCGAGGGCCACCTCTTCGAGACCGCTCAGGCGATCCACCGCCGTCTTCTCGTCGATCACCCCCTCGGTCACCAGGGCGACGGCGAAGCGTAGGGCGGCGCGCGGCGTCCGTTTGGCGGCGCGGGTCTGCAACAACCACAGCCGGCCGCTCTCCACCGTGAACTCGACGTCCTGGACGTCGCCCGCCGCCCGCTCCAAGAGCGCCAGCGCCGCGGTCAACTCGCCATGGACCTTCGGCAGGCGCGCCGCCAGGATCGCCCCGTCGGCCGGGATGCGCCGGCCGGAGACCACGTCCTCGCCCTGGGCCTCGAACAGCAGTTCGACGACCGGGCTCGACGCGCCGCTCGACGGATCGCGCGAGAAGGCGACCCCGGCGGCGGAGGCGGAATCGGCGTTGCCGTAGACCATCGCCTGGACGGTGACCGCCGTCCCCTCGAGATCGTCGAGCCCGTTCATACGGCGATAGGAGACCGCCTTCGGCGCGTTCCACGAGGCGAAGACACGGCGCACCGCGGCTTCGAGCTGCTCGGCGGGATCGGTCGGGACGGCATGGCCGGCGGCGTCGATATGGCGGAGCTGCGCGGCGATCAGGGCGTCGACGGCGCGGACGTCGAGGTGGCGCTCGCTCGCCACCCCCTCCTGCGCCAAGAGACCGGCGAGATCGGCGCGCAGCGGCGTCGGATCGAGCCCGAGGACGGTCTCGGCCCAGCCTTCGAGGAAGCGACGGCGGCAATCGTGGGCGAAGCGCGGATTGCCGGTGAGCCGCACCAGTCCGGCGACCGCGTCCTCGGTCGCGCCGACGTCGAGCACGGTTTCGAGCATGCCCGGCATCGACCGGGCCGCGCCGGAGCGGACCGAGACGAGCAGCGGCCGGCGACGATCGCCGAGGCGGCGCCCGGTCGCCACCTCGAGCTCGGCGACGCCGCGTTCGATGAGCCGGCGTAGTTTCTCCGAGCGCTTGCGCTTGCCGGCGTCGAGGCCGGCGCCGAGATCGACCGGTAGCACGAAGGCCGGCGGGACAGGCAGTCCGAGCCGCGCCATGAAGGCGAGGTCGGCCGCCTTGGCGCCGACGCGCTCGGCGACGAGCGCCGTGGTTCCGGGGCCGTCGATGAATTCGAGATCGCTCATCGCTCTTCCCTTCGTCACACCGGCGAGCGGCCCTCACGCGTATCGAGGCCCTCGATCACCAGCGCCCGCATCAGATGCCCGGCATGGGCGAAACGGTCGGTCGCCCCTTCGATGCGGCGGGCGCATTCGACGACGGAGAAGACCCGCGCCGCGCTTCCGTCGTCGCCGGCGAGGACCGCGGCGATGGTCGTCCGCTCCTCGTCGTCGGCCCGGTGTTCGGCGCCGATGAGATCGGCGAGCGCGGCGAGCGCGTCGTCGACGTCGGCGCGATGGCCCTCGTGGACGCAGGACGCCGCGTCGGCCATGCGGGCGCCGGCTTCGGCCGCGGTGATCGCCGCCCGGGCGAGATCGGCGAGGAGGGTCTCGGCGCCGTCGCCCACACGCGCCACCGGCATCGCGGACAGGAAGAAGACGCCCTCTTCGAGTTCGTCGA
>CALMYM010000250.1 GCA_937873675.1 uncultured Alphaproteobacteria bacterium
GCGAGGCGCTCCTGGAGCTTCTCGCGATCGTAGTCGGAGGTGGTCTCCTCGATCTGCGCCTTGATCTGGGCGACGCGCGCGTCGATGTCGGCGCGGGCGCCGACGCCGTCGACGATCGTGGTGTTCTCCTTCTCGATCACCACCTTCTTGGCGCGACCGAGCATGTCGAGGGTGACGGCCTCGAGCTTGATGCCGAGGTCTTCGGAGATGACCTGACCGCCGGTGAGGATGGCGATGTCCTCGAGCATGGCCTTGCGGCGATCGCCGAAGCCGGGGGCCTTCACAGCCGCGACCTTGAGGCCGCCGCGCAGCTTGTTGACGACGAGCGTGGCGAGCGCCTCGCCCTCGACGTCCTCGGCGACGATGACGAGGGGACGCGAGGTCTGCACCACGGCCTCGAGCACCGGCAGCATGGCCTGGAGATTGCCGAGCTTCTTCTCGTGGATGAGGATGTAGGGGTCCTCGAGCTCGGCGCGCATCTTCTCGGCGTTGGTGACGAAATAGGGCGAGAGGTAGCCGCGATCGAACTGCATGCCCTCGACGACGTCGAGTTCGGTGGTCAGCGACTTCGCCTCTTCCACCGTGATGACGCCCTCGTTGCCGACCTTCTGCATCGCCTCGGCGAGGAAGCCACCGATCTCGGTGTCGCCGTTGGCGGAGATGGTGCCGACCTGAGCGATCTCCTCGTTCGAGGTGATCGGCCGGGACATCGCCTTGATCTCGGCGACCACGGCCTCGACGGCGAGATCGACGCCGCGCTTCAGGTCCATCGGGTTCATGCCGGCGGTGACCGCCTTGGCGCCTTCCTTGACGATCGCCTGGGCGAGCACCGTGGCGGTGGTGGTGCCGTCACCGGCGAGATCGTTGGTCTTCGAGGCCACTTCGCGCACCATCTGGGCGCCCATGTTCTCGAACTTGTCCTCGAGTTCGATCTCCTTGGCGACCGACACACCGTCCTTGGTGATGCGCGGCGCGCCGTAGGACTTCTCGATGACGACGTTGCGGCCCTTGGGGCCGAGGGTGACCTTCACCGCGTTGGCGAGGATGTCGACGCCGCGCAGCATCTTTTCGCGCGCATCGACCGAAAACTTGACGTCCTTGGCAGCCATGGAAAGCTCGCTCCTGGTTCTTCGGAATGGGTGTCCGTGGAAGAGTGGTCCCCGGCGCGCGGGCCGCGCCGCGGGCGGGGCATCAGCCGACGATGCCGAGGATGTCCGCTTCCTTCATGATCAGCAGGTCCTGGCCGTCGAGCTTGACCTCGGTGCCGGACCACTTGCCGAAGAGGACCTTGTCGCCGGGCTTCACCGAGAGGGCGACGAGCGCGCCCTTGTCGTCACGGCCGCCGGGGCCGACGGCGACGATCTCGCCTTCCTGCGGCTTCTCCTGGGCGGTGCCGGGGATGATGATGCCGCCGGCGGTCTTCTGCTCGGCTTCGACACGCTTGACGACGACCCGATCGTGCAACGGGCGGAACTTCATGAGGCTCTTCCTCCATGGATGGACAGAGAGTTGGACGGGACCGAACGGCTCCCGGAGCCGATACCGCGGCGGTCGAGCGGGGTGCGACGAACACCACCGTCACCACGCGCGCGGAACCGGTGGCGTTCATCTGGGCGAAGACCGCGGCCGGTTCAAGGGGGGTGCCGGTAAAATTTGGCACTCGGAGGCGGGGAGTGCCAGTCGGCGGATCCGCCGACGGGGTGGGCAGGCGTCGCCGGTTTGGTGGGCAGGCGGGGTGAGGGCGGCGCGGCAGGCGCTCGCTCGGGCGAGGTGGCACCGGGGTCGGGAGTTGCTCGAGCAGCGCGTCCGCCCGGAGCGCGGCCGGTGCGGGACGACGGTCGTGCGCGATGGTTCGAGGCTCGCTGCGCTCGCGCCTCACCATGAAGCGCCTCTCCGAGATCGAAGCGACCACGGCGCTTCATGGTGAGGTGCCCCGCGGAGCGAGCCTCGAACCATCGCGCACCGCGGTTGCCGAACAGGTGTTTCGGGACCGCGGGAGGGCGTCGCGGTTCCGGCTGCGCCGACCTCGGAGCGCTTTGGCAGCACTCTCCGTAGATTGCTGTCAAGCTATTGAAGATAAAGGTTTATAAACGGTCTCGAGTTTGCATGGAAGCGGGGGGGGCGGCGAAGATTTTCGCCGCGACTTCGAGGAGGGATGATCCATGCCGGACCCGCAGATCGACGATGCCTTCCGCCGTCAGCTGGAAGGCTATTCGCTCACCACCGCCAACATCCTCTACCGGATGCCCGATCGTCCGGTGCTGCTGCAGAGCTATCTCTGGCAGGATTGGGACATGGCGCCGAAGTTCCCGGAGCTCGAGCGGTTCCTCGCCTTCTGGGAGCGAGAGCTCGACGGACCGATCCATTCGGTCGAAGTGGCGCACGTCAAGATGATCGGCCCCAACGAATGGAAGCGGGTCGACGGGATCTTCCGGCTGCATTGAGAAGTCGAATCGCGACCGGGGCCGGTCACGCCCCCTTGCCGCCGTAGGGCGGGCGGGGGATGTCCTGGTGAGCCTTGCGCAGGGCGGCCGACCAGCGTTCGCGCAGGTCGTGGAAGTAGGGCTCGCCCTGTTCGATGCGGTAGTTGAGCTCGGCGCGGATGTCGTCGCGGCGGATGACGGCGAGATCGATGGGCATGCCGACGCCGAGGTTCGAGCGGATGGTCGAATCCATCGAGATCAGGCCGAGCTTCAGCGCGTCCTGCAGGCCGTATTCGAAATTGACGGCGCGATCGAGGATCGGCTTGCCGTATTTGTGCTCGCCGATCTGCAGATAGGGGGTGTCGACGGTCGCCTCGATGAAGTTGCCGGCGGCGTAGACCATGAAGAGGCGCAGCCGCCCGCCGGCGATCTGGCCGCCGAGCAACATGGTGACGTCGAAGGTGAGGTTCTTCTTCTCGAGCATGGGCCCATCGAGGCGATAGACCTCGCGGATGGCGCGGCCGACGAGCTGGGCGGCGCGGAACATCGACGGCGTGTTCCAGATCGTGTCGATCTCGCCGGTCTCGGGGTTCTCGAGACCCTCGGTGATGAGCGAGGTGACCGACTGGGAGATCGACAGATTGCCGGCGGTGGCGATGGCGATGGAGCGGTCGCCCGCCTTTTCGTAGAGGTTGAGCTTGCGGAAGGTGGCGATGTTGTCGAGGCCGGCGTTGGTGCGGGTGTCGGCGATCATCACCAGACCTTCACGCACCAGGATTCCCACGCAATAGGTCATCGCCCGTCCTCGCCTCGCCCGTGTTCTTCGCGCTCGCCCCCCGGCGGCGGCGCGACCATAGGCAAGGGCCGCGCGGATCGCAACCACGTCGACGGCCCTGCGGCCGGGCGACGCTCTCCCGGTCTCGTTCAGGCGCGCGAGAGTTCGCGGATGGTGATGGTGGTGGTCTCGGTTTCGGCGCCGAGATGGGTGCGCACACCGCGCACCGGGGCGACGTCGAGGGCGTCGAGGCCGACGGCGCGGCGCACCCAGCCATCGGTCGGACAGCTGTTCTCTGCGGCGTCGAAACCGACCCAGCCGAGCGAGGGGCCGAGGTGCGCTTCGATCCAGGTGTGCTCGACCCCGTGCGCCAACCATCCGGCGGCGAGGCGCGCGGGTATGTCGACGGCGCGGGCGCAGGCGGCGAAGAGATGGGCGAGGTCCTCGACGCTGGCCCGGCCGGCGGCGAGGGCCGCTTCGGGCACGGCGACGGCGGCGGTGTCGGCGACGGTGACGGTCTCGGCGAGCCGGCCCATCAGCGTGTGGAGGGTGGTGAGCGGGTCGCGCCCGGCGCTCTCGAAGGCGTCGGCGGCGAAGGCGCGCACCGACGGTTCGATGCGGGTGCGGTCGGTCTCGCGGCGGAAGGCCATCAGCGGCAGGCGACCGCGGGTGGCGTGGAGGACGCCGTTGGTGTCCTCGGTCACCACCTCGCCGGACGCGGTGATCACCAATTCGTCGATCGGGCCGTCGATCGAGAAGGTGTGGGTGAGGTTGCCGAAGGGGCCCTCGACCGGAGCGAGATGGCAATCCTGGGAGACGTCGATGCGCCAGTGGTCGACGAGCTGCGCCTCGGTGTTGCGCGGCGTCAGACGCAGGGTCTGGATGGCGCGCGACGCCGGGTTCTCGAAGCGATAGACGATCTCGTGGACGATGGCGAGGCGCATGGCGATCAGACCAGATACTGTTCCGTGATCAGCGCCCCGAGGCGCGTGTTCTCGGCGATGAAGTCCGAGAGGAACTCGTGTAGCCCGCCGGCGATCACCGTGTCGACATCCGTCGAGTCCAGTTGGGTGAACAGCGACCGGGCGTGACGTTGCGACGCGCCCTGGCGGCCGTAGCGATGGGCGATCAGATCGAGGTTGCGGGTGATGCTCTCGTAGCAGGCGGCGAGCGAGCGCGGCATCTGGCGATTGAGGATCATCAGATCGGCGACCAGCCAGGGTTTGAGCGACTGGCGATAGACCCAGTGATAGGACGTCTGGGCGGAGACGGCGCGCAGGATCGCCGACCATTGGAAGTAGTCGAGACTGCCGCCGATCTGCGCCTCCGGCGGCAACAGCACGTGATACTTGACGTCGAGCAGGCGGGCGGTGGCGTCGGCGCGCTCGATGAAGACGCCGACGCGGGTGAACCAATAGGCATCCGAACGCAGCATCGTGCGATAGGCCGAGCCGTCGAAGGCGAGCGAGGTGCGCTTGACGAAGCGCAGGAAGTCGGCGAGGCGGCCGAGATCGAGTTCGCCGGGGCCGTAGTCCTTGAGTTCCAGCCAAGCGGAGTTGATCGTCTCCCACATCTCGGCGGTCAGTGCCGTGCGTACGGCGCGGGCGTTGAAGCGGGCGACCTCCAGGCAGCTCTTGATCGACGACGGGTTGGCCGGCGAGAAGGCGAGGAAGTCGATCGTCGCTTCGGCCGTCGCCTCTTCGCCGTAGACCTCGGTGAAGGCGTCGAGGCAGCCGGTGGCGGCGAGCGCCGATTCCCATTCGTTGCCGGTCGTGCCGTAGCCGGTGGGCAGGGCGGCCAGGCGCGAGGCGGCGTCGATGATGCGGGCGGTGTTTTCCGCCCGCTCGACGTAGCGGGAGAGCCAGAAGAGACTGTCGGCGGTACGACTGAGCATGGGCGTCTTCCTCGGGAGGGCGGCGGAGCGCGCGTCCCGTCACGGATCAGATGAAGATGGCCGAGGACTGTTGCTGTTGCTGGGCCTGCTGGATCGGTTGGCTCTGGTGAGCGGTCGGTACGTCGACCACCCAGGTGTCCTTGGTGCCGCCGCCCTGGCTGGAATTGACCACCAGCGATCCCGCCTCCAGGGCGACGCGGGTGAGGCCGCCGGGGACGACGCGGACGCCGTCGGCGCCGGTCAGCACATAGGGGCGCAGGTCGACGTGGCGCGGTGCCACGCCTTCCTCGACGAAGGTCGGGCAGGTCGACAGCGCCAGCGTCGGCTGGGCGATGAACTTCTCCGGGTGGGCCTTCAGCTTGGCGCGGAAGGTCTCGATCTTGGCGGCGTCGGCCTTGGGCCCGACCAGCATGCCGTAACCGCCGGAGCCGTCGACCTCCTTGACCACCAGCTCGGGCAGGTGGTCGAGGACGTATTTCAGCCCGTCCGGCTCGCGGCAGCGCCAGGTCGGGACGTTCTTCAGGATGGCGTCCTTGCCGGTGTAGTAGCGGATGATCTCCGGCATGTAGCTGTAGACGGCCTTGTCGTCGGAGACGCCGGTGCCGACGGCGTTGGCGAGCGTCACGTTGCCGGCGCGGTAGGCGGCCATCAGGCCGGGGACGCCGAGCACGGAATCCGGACGGAAGGCGAGGGGGTCGATGAAGTCGTCGTCGAGGCGGCGATAGATCACGTCGAGCCGCTTCGATCCCTCGGTGGTGCGCATGTAGACGACGTTCTCGCGCACGTAGAGATCGGTGCCCTCGACCAGTTCGGCGCCGAGCTTGTCGGCGAGGAACGAGTGTTCGTAGTAGGCGGAGTTGAACGGGCCCGGGGTCAGCAGGGCGACGGTCGGATCGGCGGAGGCGGTGCGCGGCGCCATCGATTTCAACGTGGCGAGCAGCTCGTCGGCGTAGTTCTCGACCGGCGCGATGCGATGGCGGGCGCACAGGTCCGGGAAGAGGCGCAGCATCACCTCACGGTTCTCCAGCATGTAGGAGACGCCGGAGGGGGTGCGGGCATTGTCTTCGAGGACATAGAAGGTGTCGGCGTCGACGCGGACGATGTCGATGCCGGCGATCGACACCCAGATCTTGTGCGGCAGGGCGACGCCCTGCATCTCGGGCCGGTAGTACGGATTCTTGTAGACGAGATCCTCGGGGATGATGCCGGCGCGGACGATCTCACCCTTACCGTAGACGTCGTCGAGGAACAGGTTCAGCGCGGTGACACGCTGGACGAGGCCGGCGGCGAGGCGGTCCCATTCCGGACGGGTGATGACGCGGGGCACGATGTCGAAGGGAATGAGGCGCTCTTCGCCCTCGGCGTCGCCGTAGACGGCGAAGGTGATGCCGATGCGGCGGAAGAGCAGTTCCGCCTCGTGGCGGCGTTGGCGCAACAGCTCGGGCGGCGTGTTCTTCAGCCAGGTGTCGACGATCTCGTAGCCCTGTCGGCACTCGGCGCCCGACCCCGTCATCTCATCGAAGGCTGTCACCATCGTCCGAGCATCTCCTCGCAACGGCCCGTCGTCGCTGCTTCGAGAAGCATCATCGACCCGGGCGAACATGTGCGCAAGCGAATTGGAGGTGCAGGAAACTCCGCATAAAGGCTTGGTTTTGCATGGTTCAGAGGCGGTCTGCCCAAAATTTGTGCCAAAGATTCGTGTGCGCCGCGGGGCTGGCATTCGCCGTCGTCGCATGCTCTTCATGGAGGCGGGCCGAGGCGAGTCCGCGTCCGCCGCGACGGTCGGCGGGCTCGTCTCGGGAGCGTCGGTTTCGCGGGCCGGACCCGCGGGTGCGCCGGGGGCGTGGCGAGCGGGGAGGGGGCGAAGATGCACCGGATCGTCGTCGACATCGACGAGACCGCCCAGGGCGATCTCGACCTGTGGATGTTCGCCGAAGACGTCGCCCGCACCTGCTCGCGCGACGGCCATGCCCGGCTCGCTCTGCCGGCGGCGCGCCGGGCGCTGAAGCGTCTGGCGGTCGAGGTGCACTCGGCCTCTCACGTCCGCCGGCTGGTCAAGGCGATCGAGGCGGCGGGGGCGAGCCTCCCTGTCGCCGACCGGGTGCTGATCTGGGAGGAGAAATACGAACCGTGATCCGCGAGGCCGATCCGGTGGCCCTCAGAGCAGGCTGAGCCCCTTGAAACTCGCGTGGCCCTCGCGGCCGATGACGATGTGGTCGTGGACGGCGATGCCGAGCGACTTGGCGATGTCGACGATCTGCCGCGTCATGTTGATGTCGGCGGTCGACGGGGTCGGATCACCCGAAGGGTGGTTGTGGACGAGGATGATCGCCGAGGCCGAGAGTTCGAGCGCCCGTTTGACGATCTCGCGCGGGTAGACGGGCGTGTGGTCGACGGTGCCGGTCTGCTGCACCTCGTCGGCGATCAGGCCGTTCTTCTTGTCGAGGAAGAGGATGCGGAACTGCTCGCGCATCTCGAAGGCCATGGCCGAGCGGCAGTAGTCGATCACCTGGCTCCACGACGAGAGCACCGGCTTCTTCTTCACCTCGCCCTTGGCCATGCGCAGGCCGGCGGCGCGGACGATGCGCAGATCGGTGGCGACGGAATCGCCGATGCCGGGGATCTCGCGCAGCCGTTCTTCCGGCGCGCCGAGCACCTCGGCGAAGGAGCCGAAGCGGGCGATCAGCGTCTTGGCCAGGGCCTTGACGTCGCGGCGCGGGATCGAGCGGAAGAGGACGAGTTCGAGCAGCTCGTAGTCCGGCAGCGCCTCGGCGCCGGCGTCGCGGAAACGCGCCTTCAGCCGCTCACGATGGCCGTGGCGATGGTCGGCGCTCTCCGCCGGCTCCAGCTTGGCTCTGCCCGACGCTTCGTCGAACCCGTTCATGCCCGCCTCGTGTCCGCGATTCCACCCTCGGTGGCGCGGGCACATCTTCAGATGGCATAGGGCGGCTTGTGAAGCCCCTTCGGCGACAGCGTGAACACTTCGCAGCCGGTCTCGGTGACGCCGACCATGTGTTCGAACTGAGCGGAGAGCGAGCGGTCGCGGGTCACCGCGGTCCAGCCGTCGGAGAGCACCTTCACCGCCGGGCGTCCGAGGTTCACCATCGGCTCGATGGTGAAGACCATGCCGGGCTTGAGTTCGACGCCGGTTCCCGGCTCGCCGTAGTGGAGGATGTTCGGCGTGTCGTGGAACAGCAGGCCGATGCCGTGGCCGCAGAAGTCGGGCACCACCGAGCAGCGCTCGCTCTCCACATAGGTCTGGATGGCGTGGCCGATGTGACCGGTGGTGTAGCCGGGCTTCACCGCCGCGATGCCGCGCATCAGGCTCTCGTAGGTGACGTCGACGAGACGGGTGGCGGCGCGCTTGACGTCGCCGACGAGGTACATGCGCGACGAATCCCCGTGCCAGCCGTCGAGGATGAAGGTGACGTCGATGTTGACGATGTCGCCGTCTCGGAGCGGGCGGTCGTCGGGGATGCCGTGGCAGACGACGTGGTTGATCGAGGTGCAGACACTCTTGTTGTAACCGCGATAGTTCAGCGTCGCCGGCAGAGCGCCGCCCTGCAGGGCGAAGTCGTGGACGAAGTCGTCGATCTCCTGCGTCGTCACGCCGGGGCGGGCGAGGGGCGCGACGGCGTCGAGGCATTCGGCGGCGAAACGGCCGGCCCGGCGCAGGCCCTCGAAGGCCTCCGCACCGTAGAGGCGGATGGCGCCGGTGTTCTTGAGCGGCGCGGTGGCGGCGTCGACGTAGTTGACCATCTCTCGTCCAGATCGGGTGCGGTGGCGGGTGTCCACGGCAAGACGACATCTATTTAAGGCTTGCGGCTGCGGATTCCACCCCGAAATGCGGCGCCGGTGCATGTAGGGCGGAATAGGCGAAGCCGTATTCCGCCTTCGGCGCTCGCGGCGGAATACGGCTTCGCCTGTTCCGCCCTACGGTCGTGCCTTCACTCCAACGGAACCGCGCGCTCCACCACGACCTCTTGCGTCGACACCCGCGTCGCCCAGATCTCGATCTCGACGCCGCGGGCGCGCGCCGCCGCGAAGCCCTCGGCATAGGCCGGGTCGATGTCGGCGGCGAGGGCGAAGCGGGTGCAGTTGGGGCGGTTCACCAGATAGACCATCACGGCGCGATGGCCTTCGGCCACCATGTCGGCGAGCTCTTCGAGGTGCTTGGCGCCGCGGCTCGTCACCGCGTCGGGGAACTCGGCGAGGCCGGCTTCGCGCATCAGCGTGACGTTCTTCACCTCGACATAGGCACGGCCGCGGGCCTCGTCCTCGAGCAGGATGTCGATGCGGGAATTCCTGCCGTATTTCACCTCGCGCCGCAGGCTCGCATAGCCGGCGAGCGAGTGGATCACGCCTTCGGCGATCGCTTCGGCGACGATGGCGTTGGGGTGGCCGGTGTCGATGCAGACGAGATGGCCCTCGACCTCCTCGAGCTTCCAGCTCCAGGCGAGCTTGCGCTTCGGATCGTCCGACTTCTGCAACAGGACGCGGGCGCCGGGGCGGGCGAGCGACAGCATCGAGCCGGAATTGGCGCAGTGCGCGGTGATCTCCTCACCGCTTTCGAGCACCACGTCGGCGAGAAAGCGCTTGTAGCGTTTCACCAGGCGACCGGGGACGAGCGGGGTGGTGAACCGCATCGGGAAACCTCTCGACTGAACGCTCAGCGCTCCGGATAGGGCAGGGGGTAGGGCGACTTCAGCTTGCGGCCGATGGCGACCTCGGCTTCGAACAGGCGGGGCTCCCCGCAGTGGGCGGGGAGCGGGTTCTGCAAGTCGAGGCGGTCGACGTAGGGCGGCAGCGCGTCGCGGCCGCGGTCGTAGGTCTTCGGGCGGCCGACGACGAGGACGTCGCGGCCGACGAAATCGGCCGGGTCGGAGAGGAAGGCGAAGCCGCGCGGGTCGGGACCGAAGACGGCGACGGTGGCGTGGCTCCCCAGTTCCTCGGCGATGCGGGCGGCGTCGATCCAGTGGAAGGTGACGACGAGCGGACGATCCTTCGCTGCCGCGCCGGGGGCGGGCGGCTTCTCCGGGAGGAGCCTGCGGCGGATCAGCTCGCCGCGCAGGCCGTGCCAGCCGACCGATTCGGAGAGGAAACGATCGATCTTCAGCGCCGAGACGACCTCCGGCGAAGGCGGCAGGAAGCGCAGCACGAGGACGGCGGCGGCGGCGAGCGCCAGAAGCGCCGTCGAGGCGACGGCGAAGCCGTGGGCGAGGCGCGAG
>CALMYM010000251.1 GCA_937873675.1 uncultured Alphaproteobacteria bacterium
CAGGCGCTGAAGCTCGGGCCGGAGGCTCGCGTCCTGGTGTTCGGCACCGAGGGCGCGACCGATCCGGTGCTGTGGGAGCATCTCGTCGGCCGCTCGCCGGCGTCCGTCGGCGGGAGCGCGCCATGACCGGTTCGGCGACGCCTCGCATCGATCTTTCCCGCCTGATGGGGCGGCTCGAAGCGCTCGGCCGCATCGGCGCGCTGCCGGGCGGCGGCGTCTGTCGACTGGCGCTGACCGCGGAGGACGGCGAAGGTCGCCGCCTCGTCGTCGGCTGGATGAAGGAGCTCGGGCTCGAGGTCACGGTCGACCGGATCGGCAACGTCCGCGGCGTCCGCGCCGGGCGGAGCGACGGGGCGCCGGTGATGATCGGCTCGCACATCGACACGGTGGCGACCGGCGGGCTCTACGACGGCAATCTCGGCGTGCTCGCCGGGCTCGAGGTGGTCCAGGCGCTGAACGACGCCGGCCACGTCACCCGGCGGCCGCTCGCCGTCGCCTTCTTCACCAACGAGGAGGGCGCCCGCTTCGCTCCGGACATGATGGGCAGCGCCGTCCATCAGGGGGCGCTCGACCTCGATACGGCCCTCGCCACCGTCGGCATCGACGGCAGGACGGTGGCCGACGAACTCGCGGCGATCGGCTTTTCCGGCGACGCGCCGCCGAAGAGCCTGACACCGCACGCCTTTCTCGAGTTGCACATCGAACAGGGGCCGGTGCTGGAGCGCGAGGGGATCGCGATCGGCGCGGTGACCGGGGTGCAGGGCATCTCGTGGACCGAAGTGACGGTCTCCGGCGTCTCCAACCATGCCGGCACCACGCCGATGGCGATGCGGTGCGACGCCGGTGTCGTCGCGGCGCGGGCGATCACGGCGGTGCGCGATATCGCCGAACGGCTCGGCGGCGCCCAGGTGGCGACCGTCGGGGCGCTGCGGCTGGAGCCGGGGCTGGTCAACGTCGTGCCGCGCAAGGCGGTCTTCACCGTCGACCTGCGCAACACCGACGAGGCGATCCTGAAGGAGGCCGAGCGTCTGGCGGCAGAAGCGATCGCGGAAGCGGCGCGCGCCGAAGGTGCGACGGTTTCGAGCCGCTCCCTGGCGCGTTTCGAGCCGGTCGCCTTCGCGTCCGAGATCGTCGATCTGGTCGAAGCGACGGCGAAGCGCCACGGCGCGAGCGTCGAGCGGATGCCGTCCGGCGCCGGTCACGACGCGCAGATGTTCGCGCCCGACTGCCCGACGGGAATGATCTTCGTGCCGAGCCGTGACGGGCTCAGCCACAATGTGCGGGAGTACACCGCGCCACAGGAGATCGGCCTCGGCGCCGAGATCCTGCTCGATGTGGTGCTGCACCTCGCCGATGCCGACGACTGAAACCGGGCTCGTGAAATTCGGACTCGTCCGAATTTCATCAGCATTACGGCCCGACCGGCCGACGCCCGTTCGGGCTTGCCTTCGCCGACGCTGTTTCGACCGGGTCGAAACCTCGTCGGCTCGGAACGACGAGACGAGAGCCATGTCCAGAACGATCACCCTCGCCGCCGCCCAGTTGGGACCGATCGCCCGCACCGAACCGCGCGCCTCGGCGATCGCGCGGATGATCGCGCTGATGGAGCGGGCGGCCCACGCCGGCGCCGACGTGGTGGTGTTTCCCGAACTGGCGCTGACCACCTTCTTCCCGCGCTGGTACAGCGAGGATCAGGCGGAGATCGACGCCTTCTTCGAGACCGAGATGCCGTCCGCCGAAACGCTGCCGCTGTTCGAGGCGGCGCGGCGGCTCGGCCTCGGATTCTACCTCGGCTATGCCGAGAAGACGGTCGACGCGGAGGGCCGCACCCGGCGCTTCAACACCTCGATCATCGTCGGGTCCGACGGCGCGATCCTCGGCAAGTACCGCAAGATCCACCTGCCGGGGCACCGCGAGAACGAGACGTGGCGGCCGTTCCAGCACCTCGAGAAGCGCTATTTCGAGCCGGGCGATCTCGGCTTCCCGGTCTACGAGGCCTTCGGTGGCCGGGTCGGCATGTGCATCTGCAACGATCGGCGCTGGCCGGAGACCTTCCGTATGCTCGGCCTGCAGAAGGCGGAGCTGGTGCTGCTCGGTTACAACACGCCGGTGCACTATCCGCTGGCGCCCGAGCACGACCACCTGCAGGACTTCCACAATCACCTCGCCATGCAGGCCGGCGCCTATCAGAACGGCACCTGGGTGGTCGGCGTCGCCAAGGCGGGGCGTGAGGAGGACTGCGATCTGATCGGCGGCTCCTGCATCATCGCCCCGACCGGCGAGATCGTGGCGCAATGCTCGACGCTCGGCGACGAGATCGCCGTCGCCGAATGCGACCTCGATCGCTGCCGCGAGATCCAGGACAACATCTTCAACTTCGCCCTCCACCGCCGGCCGCAGGACTACGGGCTGCTGACCCGTGCCGTCCCGTCGGAGAGCTGAGTCCCGCGAACCGCTGCGCGTGGGCGCTTTCGGTCGGGGCGAGAGAGCCTCCGGCCGCGGTGATGCGCGAGACGGCCCCGGACGGTGCCGAAGGCCCGTGCGAGGCGGCCGGCATCGCATTTTTTCTCGATTCATGGTGCGGACGGCGGGACTCGAACCCGCACGCCTTGCGGCGCAAGATTTTAAGTCTCGTGCGTCTACCGGTTTCGCCACGTCCGCTTCGCCAGGAAGAGGCGTAGCGGGGAGCCTCGTCGAGATCAAGCCGGGACGGAGCGATCGCGCGCCGACGGTGACGCGGGCGCGCCGGCGGCGGTGACGGCGTCGGAGGCCGAAGGGCCGTGCAGTGGCGGGACGAGCGGCCGTCATCGCGTGCCGCAGCGGTCCGGACCGGCGATTTTCCGCGTCTCGCGCATCGTCCAAGTCCTTCGCATCTGCGAGACATTTCACGACATGGGTCCGCTTTCGCCACGTCCGCGCCACGGAAGCGTCGAAGCGCGACCGTGATCGGGTCGGAGGCTCGGGGCGATCGAAGGTGTGCGCCGGTCGGCGGACACGGGGTTCGATCCGGCAGGGCGCGAGGCGCGGCCGAGGCGTGAGAGGGGAGAGACGACGATGAACCGGTGGATCCTGGTGAGCGGACTGATGACGGCGCTGTTGGTTTCGGCGATGCGTCCGGGTTGGAGCAACGAGCCGCCGCGGACTGCGGTTTCGCCGGCGGCGACCTCGGCGGCGACGCAGGCGCTGCTCTCCCCGGCCTCGCGCATCGAGGTCGCCTTCGTCCTCGACACGACGGGATCGATGGGCGGGCTCATCGACGGCGCCAAGCGCAAGATCTGGGGCATCGCCGACGAGATCCGCAAGGCCAACCCGAAGGCCGAGATCCGCATCGGTCTCGTCGCCTATCGCGACCGCGGCGACGTCTACGTCACCGAGAAGACCGATCTCTCCTCCGACATCCACGCCATCTACGGCAAGCTTCTCGATTATCGCGCCCAGGGCGGCGGCGACTGGCCGGAATCGGTCAACGAGGCGCTGTCGGTGGCGGTGAACGGGCTCGACTGGACGAAGACTCCGGACACCCGACGCATCGTCTTCCTGGTCGGCGATGCGCCGCCGCACATGGACTATTCCCAGGACGTGCCCTTCACCGACACGCTGAAGATCGCCGAACGCGAGCACATCGTCGTCGACGCGGTGCAGGCCGGTTCGGCGCCGGACACCGAGACGATCTGGCGGACCATCGCCAATCTCGGCCACGGCGACTACGTCAAGATCCCGCAGACCGGGGGCGTGGTGACGATCAAGACGCCCTACGACCAGGAGATCCTGGAGCTGCAGCTCCGGCTCAACCGCACCGTCGTGCCCTACGGCGACCAGAAGCGGCAGGCGATGGTCAAGGCCAAGACCGAGATGGCGGCCAAGGCGGCGCCGACCGCGGCCTCCGACATGGCGAGCTACAACGTGCGCGCCGCCGCGCCGGAAGCGCGGACCGTCGTCACCGGCGACGGCGATCTCGTCGCCGACATCGCGGCGAAGCGCACCACGCTCGACAAGGTGAAGCGCGACGACCTGCCGAGCGAGATGCAGAGCCTCTCCGCCGACAAGCTCGGCGCGGCGATCGCCGCCAAGGCGGCGGAGCGCAAGAGCCTGCAGAGCGATCTCGCCAAGTTGGTCGAGAAGCGCGACGCGGTGATCGCGGCGAAGAAAGCCGAGAAGTCGGACGGCAAGGACGGCTTCGACCGGGTGGTCGAAGAGATCGTCCGCAAGCAGGTGATGTGACGCGCGGGCGGGTGGCCGCGACCGATCAACCGTGGCGATCGGCGCCTCGAGGGGCGCCGGCGCCGGGGCGGTCGACGGCGACGGAGCGCTGACGAACGGTGTCGAGATCGCGGGTCGCCTCCGAGCGCGGCGGCTCGAGGTTCTCGGCGCGGCAGACGCCCGTCGACACCAGGATGCGGAAGAGCGGATCGAGCAGCGGGTTCGACCAGCCGGCGATGATGGCGAAGGAATTGTCCTGGACGTCGTGATGGCGTTGGTGCGCTTCGGGCGTCATCAGCAGGCGCAGGCGGCGCATCACCGCGACGAAGGCGGGCGGCACCGGTCGATGCAGCGTCGCGTGGAAATACTGGATGAACAGGGCACCGATCACCATCGAGATCGCGGCCGCGGTCACCCAGGGCGGTGGCGGGGCGAAGACCAGAGCGACGTCGAGCGCCAGTGCGGTCGGCAACGCGGCGAAGTAGAGCGTTTCGGCGCAGAGCTGTTTCAGCGTGCGCTTGCCGAGCGCGTTCGGCCGCGGGTGGTGGTATTTGAAGTTGAAGGCGATGCGCCAGAACGGCCCCACGGGACCGAGGATCTCCCGGCGCAGCCGCAGATACTCCTCCGTGCTGCGGTTGCGCGCGAAATAGAGCAGGTCCAGCCGCATCCGCGCCGGCACCGGCACGTAGTCCAGCAGCATGTGGACGAGGCCCGAGCAGAAGTCGATCACCGCCCAGCCGACGAGGAGGCCGGGCAGGATGGTCCAGGACGGCGCGCGCGCCAGCTCGACGACGGCGAAGGCCAGCGAGACGCCGAAGACGGCGACGGCGAGGCGAAAGAACATCCGTATCTCCCGTCGCCTCCCGGAACCGGTCCTGAGGCCTCAGCGATGATCGAACCCGAGGGATCGGCGGCGGACGTCACCGGATATTCGGCCCGTCCGCGCACCGGCAGTCCACCGAGCCTCAGTCGTGATCCTTCTCCTCGAGCGCCGCCTTGGTCTCGGTGAGGAAGTCCTCGGCGCCCTTCTTGGCCTCGCGGACGAGGTCGGCTACGTCCTTGCCGAGGCGGTCGAGGGCCATGCGCAGGCCGCCGACCGAGGGCTTGTCGACGCTCATGACGTAGCCCGACATGGCGATCGACAGGGCGATCTCGATCAGGCCGAAGACGGCCGTGCCCTCGTCGACCTCGTTCTCGTCGAGGTAGTCGAGAACCATCTCGCGGATCGCTTCGGCATGGGCTTCCTGTTCGTCGTCCCAGCTCTCGATTTCGCGGTCGTCGTCGCCGCCGTTGATCATGGGGGCCTCTCGGTCGGTTCGGGAAAGGGTCGGCGCCGCATCGGACGGGCCGGTCGGGAAAGTCGCGGCGGCTCAGGCGCCGCCTTCGCGGATCGGCGGTTGGAACTGCCAGCCCATGTCCCAGGGGAAGTAGATCCAGGTGTCCTGCGACACTTCGGTGACGAAGGTGTCGACCAGCGGCCGGCCCTGCGGCTTGGCGTAGACCGTGGCGAAATGGGCCTTGGGCATCATCTCGCGCACGACGCGGGCGGTCTTACCGGTGTCGACGAGGTCGTCGATGATCAGGATGCCGGCGCCCTCGCCGCCGCCGAGGTCGAGCAGGTGCGGCTGCACCGTCTTCAAGACCCTGAGCTCACCCTGGCTGGTGTAGTCGTGATAGGAGGCGACGCAGATCGACTCGATCAGGCGGATGTCGAGTTCGCGCGCCACGATCGCCGCCGGCACCAGACCGCCGCGGGTGATGGCGACGATCGCCTGCCACTGGCCCTGTCCCGAGAGCCGCCAGGCGAGCGCCCGGGCATCACGGTGGAACTGATCCCAGGAAACGGGGAAGGCCTTGGGTTGGGAACCGGTCATCGGAAACCTCACGGGTACTTGGCACGAACTTCGGCGATCATCGCCTCGACCGCCGCGACGGCGGCGTCGAGGGCGGCGGTGTCACGGGCGCGCACCACGATGTTGGTGGCGTAGCGGCCGTCGCGTTCATAGGGGTAGGAGCCGATGATCGTCGTCGGATGCGCCTTCTGGATGGCGGCGAGCGGGGTGGCGACGAGGCCCTCGCCGCGCTCCGCGTCGAGGGTCTTCGACAGCATCGGACGGCCGCCCCTCAGGGTGCGGCAGACCTCGGTCATCATCGCTTCGAGCACCGCCGGCACGCCGGCCATGACGTGGACGTTGCCGATGCGGAAGCCGGGCATGCCGTTGGCCGTCTCGATCAGATCGGCGCCGAAGGGGATGCGCGCCATGCGGAGGCGCGCTTCGTTGATCTCGGCGCGGCCGGCGAGGCGGGCCTCGAGGATCTCCACCGCGCGCGGGTGATGATCGATGCCGACCTCGAAGGCCTTGGCGACGGCGTCGGCGGTGATGTCGTCATGGGTCGGGCCGATGCCGCCGGAGGTGAAGACGTGGGTCCAGCGGGCGGAGAGTGCCCTGACGGCCTCGACGATCATGTCCTCTTCGTCGGGGACGACGCGGACTTCCTTCAGGTCGACGCCGATGGCGGTCAGGCTGTCGGCGACATAGCCGATGTTGCGGTCCTTGGTGCGGCCGGAGAGGATCTCGTCGCCGATCACCAGCATACCGGCGGTGACGATCTCGGGACCTTCGGTGGAGGACGTCTCGTCGTCTGCCATGTCGTCCCGCCTCCTTGGGCGCCGGACCGCGCCTCGCCGGTCAATAGATCAAACCGATGCGACCCTCAAGGCGACCGGTCACGCGGCCGGGGGAAAAGGCGCGCGAGGGGATCTCACTCCGAGTGACCGACGCGCCAGCGGTAGATCCAGTCCATGCGGTCGAGAAGCTGATGGCCGAGGCCCCATTTCAGCGCGGCGTCGCGGAAGAACGCCAGGGCGTGGGGCAGGTGATAGAGCCGGCCGTTCGACACCGCCTGTTCGACGATGGCGCGGGTGCGCGGCTTGCGCAGCGTCTCGTAGGCGCGGAAGGCGGCCGGCAGGTTGGGCGCGCCCTCGAGCACGTGGGCGAGCACCGCGGCGTCCTCGATCGCCATGCCGCCGCCCTGGGCGGCGAAGGGCAGGGTGGCGTGGGCGGCGTCGCCGAGAAGGGTGACCGCGCCGGACGACCATTCGAAGTCGGCGTCGAAGCCGCACAGCGCCCATTTGGTCCAGGTCTCGGGCAGGTCGAGCAGGCGACGCGCCGCCTCCGGCCAGCGCGACCGGCCGGTCAGACCGAAATGGGTGGCGAATTCGGCCTTGGAGGCGGGGACCGACCAGCTCTCGTCCTGCCAGGTGTCCTCGACCACGGCGACGAGGTTGAACTCGCGTCCCGCCCGGATCGGGTAATGGACGAGATGGGCGCGGGGCGA
Organism: uncultured Alphaproteobacteria bacterium; assembly: GCA_937873675.1. GTDB lineage: Bacteria > Pseudomonadota > Alphaproteobacteria > Rhizobiales > Ancalomicrobiaceae > CALBKH01. The sequence goes on from CALMYM010000251.1 coordinate 7,540, forward strand.
CAGCCACATGCCGGTCACGTCGCGGAAATCGGCCGGGACGCGCTCGATCGGCACGGTGGCGCGATAGGCGGTGCGGCCGGTGTAGAGGGCCGGCGGGCCGCCGCGCAGCTTGGTGCGGACGCGCGAGCGCACGCCGTCGGCACCGACCAGGCCGTCGGCGCCGAAGTCGCGGGTCTCGCCGGCGACGGTGGCGTGGACGGTGATCGAGTCCGGCGTCGGGCTGGCGTCGCGGACCCGGGCGTCGAGGATCAGCTCGATCCGCGGATCGGCGGCGACCGCCTCGGCGAGGACGGCGAGCAGGTCGGCGCGGTGGATCACCCAGAAGGGAGCGCCCCAGCGCGCTTCGACGGCGAGACCGACCGGGGTGCGCGCCACCTCGCCGCCGCTGCGCGACGAGTGCACGCGGATCTCACGCGGGGTGACGGCGAAGCGCGCCAGCGGATCGGCGAGGCCGAGATCGACGAGGACGCGGGAGGCGTTGGGCGAGAGCTGGATGCCGGCGCCGACCTCGGCGAGGACCGGCGCCTGTTCGAGCACCGTGACGCGGCAGCCGATGCGGGCGAGCGCCAGTGCGGCGGTCAGACCGCCGATCCCGCCACCCGCGACGATGAGATGATGGTTCGCCATGATGGCCGACCGTTGCGGTTCGCCGCGTGGCGGGAAGGACGTGGGCGCGCGCTCACTCGGCGGCGGCGGCGGGGTGCCAGACGGCGTCGGCCGGTTCGGCCGCACCCGCCTTCAGGGACGCGTCGTAGACGTAGAGCGTGCCGCAATAGGGGCAGAGCTTCTCGTCGCCGGCGCCCATGTCGAGGAAGACGTGGGGGTGATCGAAGGGCGGCTTGGCCCCGACGCACATGAACTCCCGGGCTCCGATCCGGATCTTCTCGATGCCGTGGTCGTTGGCGAAATGGGGAACGGCAGCGTCCGCCATGGGTTTTCCTCGTGCTTCTCGGTTGGCGCGGCGAAGATACTCGGCAGGGTCGGGGATGGGTAGTGGGGAAAAGGGATGAAATGCCGGATCGCACCACACGGCTCCGCGAGCGCGACGGCCGCGCGGCGTGGCGCGGAGAGGGGCCTTCCTCGGGGTTTACCCCACGCCATCGGCCGAACGGGCCGGTACAGATCGACCGCGACATGGGCTAGGAAAGGGGCATGAAGATCGTCTCGCTCTCTCGGTCCCCAGCAGCAGCCCGGAGCCCCATGTCCAGCTTCCTCTCCGACGGCGTCCGCATCGCCTATCTCGACGAGGGTCCGCGCGACGGAACCCCGATCGTGCTCGTCCACGGCTTCGCCTCCAATTCGAAGGTGAACTGGGTGACGACCGGCTGGGTGGCGACCCTGGTCGAGGCCGGATATCGGGTGATCGCGCTCGACGTCCGCGGCCACGGCGCCTCCGAGGGCCCGCACGATCCGGCGCTCTACGGCACCGCCACCCACATGGCGGAGGACGTGCGGCGGCTGATGGACCATCTCCACATCGAGCGTGCCGACGTCATGGGCTATTCGATGGGCGCCTGGATCACCGGGCATCTGGCGCTCGCCCATCCCGAGCGGCTGCGCTCGGCGATCTTCGGCGGGCTCGCCCATGCCATGGTCGAGGGGATCTCGGGCCAGGAGACGATCGCCGCGGCGCTCGAAGCGGAGAGCGATGCGGAGGTGACGTCGCCCAAGGGGCGGGCCTATCGCGCCTTCGCCAAACAGACCGGATCGGACCTCGTCGCACTCGCCGCCTGCATGCGCGGCTCGCGCCAGCCGGTGCCGGCCGACGGGCTCGTGCAGCTCCACATGCCGGTGCTGATCGCGGTCGGCACCCGCGACGATGTCGCCGGCTCGGTGGAGGATTTCGCGGCGCTCATTCCGGGCGCCGAGGTTCTGCCGATCCCCGACCGCGACCACATGCTGGCGGTCGGCGACAAGGTCTACAAGAAGGGCGTCCTCGCCTTCCTCGACGCGCGTCCCTGAGGGGCGGAAAAAGCCGAGTCACACGAATCGTTTGGCGCCGACGGCGAAGATGGTGATTCACTCGGGCGTCGCCGGGCAGGGAGGCGGTTCGGGGTGGAAACCGCGAATTCGCGAGTCTCGAGAATCGCTTGGGGCGAATTGCCGAGACCGCGTCCGCGGTGTGTCGGCGGTGCCCTCGTCCGCATGAGGTCGACCGAATTCGCGAGTCGGTGGAATCGGTTGCGGGCGGCGGCGCAAGTTCAGATTCCGATTCACCGCGGTCGTCGTCGCGTCGCTCGTGCCGGCCGTCGCGCCGGCGGCGAAAACCGAGTCGCGAGAATCGCTTGGCGCCGGCTCTCGAGATCGAGAGTCCGGCCGCGTCCGTCGCGATCGCATCCGACGCGCCGGGTGGGGCTCAGGCGCCGTGGAACTTCGCTTCCCGCTTCTCCAGGAAGGCGGTGCGGCCCTCGGCGAAATCGGCCGAGGCGAAGCAGGCGTCGGTGAGGGCGACGAGGTGGTCGCGGTCACGGGCGACGGTGCCGGCGGTGACCGCGTCGATCGCCGCCTTGGCGGCGCGGATGGTCAGCGGGGCGTTGTGGGCGATGGCGAGCGCCAGATCGATCACCTCGTTCTCCAGCGCCTCGACCGAGTGGACGGCGGCGAGGAGGCCGATGTCGAGGGCTTCCTGCGCGACCATGCGGCGGGCGGTGAAGAACATCTCCTTGGCGCGCTGCGGCCCGACGGCGGCGACCACGTCGGCCATGCAGTCCGGCGGATAGCCGACGCCGAGCCGGGCGGCGGGGATCCCGAAGACGGCCTCTTGGGAGGCGCCGCGAAGATCGCAGGCGACCGCCAGTCCCATGCC
>CALMYM010000252.1 GCA_937873675.1 uncultured Alphaproteobacteria bacterium
CCACGACGCCGGCCGTTCTCGTTTCGGTGTCGGGGTCACCGCGCTTCGACCAAGGGTGCGGATACCGTGCGGCGGCGAAATGCTCTAGAAGATCCCGGAGCGACTGACGGAGTGCTTTCGATGTCCACCACCTTGACCACCGACGGGCTCGACGCGCGCCGCAAGAAGGCGCTCTACCGCTCCTGGCACCGCGGCACCAAGGAGATGGACTTCGTCATGGGGCATTTCGCCGATGCCCACATCGCCGGTCTCTCCGACGCCGATCTCGCCGACTACGAAACTCTCCTCGACGTCTCCGATCGCGAACTCTTCGCCTGGATCGTCGGCACCGAGGAGGTGGATCCGATCCACGACCGTCCGGTGTGGCGGGCGATGCGCGAGTTCACCCATCGCGAAAAGGTCGCGTGAGGCGGATCCATGGGTGCGCGATGGTTCGAGACGGGCCTTCGGCCCTCCTCACCATGAAGCGCTTCTGGAACAGGTGAACGATCTCGAACGCTTCATGGTGAGGTGCCGGCCGCAGGCCGGCCTCGAACCATCGCGCACGACACCGCTCCGCGCTCCACCCCGCGCCCCTCCCGCATCCCTCCCTCACGCGAACGGGACTGGCGCGGCACGTCGGAATGCTGTTGAAGAGACCTCGTTCGAACCCGCGTGGGCTGCCCGAAAGCGCCACGCGGGCGTCGTCGCGTCATACCATCGGGCATCGAAGACGACCGATGGTATTCCTGACGCGAATTTCTCGTGCCTTCGATGCAGCCGAGAAATTCGCGTGCCTTCGAAGGCCGGGTGCGACGGCACCTCCGGCCTTCGGTATCGCTGCCTCCCGAGGTCGTCGCCTTGAAGAAGCTCTCCGGTCTCTTCCGCTATCGCTCCCATGTGACGCTCACGAGCGTGCCGGACGGCGCCGAGGGGCTGGTCGTCGGCGATCTCGCCCGCGATGCCGGGGCGCGCGACGGGCGGCCGTCGCTGCTCGTCATCTGCCGCGACGGCGTCCGCATGCAGCGGCTCGAGGCGGCGCTCGGCTTCTTCGCTCCCGACGTCCACGTCCTGAGCCTGCCGTCCTGGGACTGCCGGCCCTACGATCGCGTCTCGCCCAATTCGGTCGTCGTCGCCCGCCGGATGACGACGCTCTCCCACCTCGCCACGCCGCGCGAGCGCAAGAAGCCGGTCGTGGTGCTGACCACGGTCAACGCCGCCAGCCAGCGCCTGCCGACCCGCGAGGTCGTCGCCGGCGAGACCTTCTCGGCGGTGGCGGGTGGTCGCGCCGACATGGCCGACCTCGTCAAATGGCTGGAGAACAACGGCTTCGAGCGCACCGCCACGGTCCGCGACACCGGCGAATACGCGGTGCGCGGCGGTATCCTCGATCTCTTCGCACCGGGGACCGAAGCGCCCGTCCGCCTCGACTTCTTCGGCGACGAACTCGAGCAGATCCGCCGCTTCGATCCCGAGACCCAGCGCACCACCGGCCAGCTGAAGCGCCTGGAATGGGTGCCGATGTCGGAGGTGACGCTGACGCCGGAGGCGGTCTCGCGCTTCCGTCGTACCTACGTCACCACCTTCGGCGCCACCACCCGCGACGACGCGCTCTATGCGGCGATCTCCGACGGACGGCGCTACGCCGGCCTCGAACATTGGCTGCCGCTCTTCCACGAGAGCCTCGAGACGCTGTTCGACTACGTCGGCGACGCCCGCATCGTCCTCGACCATCATGTCGACGAGGCCTTCGCCGAGCGGCTCTCCGATGTCGCCGATCATTACGAGGCCCGCCGCGAGGCGATGGACGAGGCGGCGGGCGGCACCGTGCCCTACAAGCCGCTGGAGCCGGCGACGCTGTTCCTCACCGAGGGCGAGTGGAAGAGCCGTCTCGCCGACGCCAAGACCGTCCGCCTCACCCCCTTCGCGCTGCCCGACGACCGGCTCGACGTGGTCGATCTCGGCGGCCGCCAGGGCCGCAGCTTCGCCGCCGAGCGGGCCTCCAACGACGCCAACGTCTTCGACGCCGCCGTCGGCCACATCGCGGAACTGCGCGCCGGTCCGCGCCGCGTCCTCGTCGCCGCCTGGTCGGACGGCGCGCTCGATCGCCTGAAGCAGGTGCTCTCCGATCACGGCCTCGGCCGGGTGAAGCCGATCGCCACCTACCCCGAAGCCGGGTTGATGGAGAAGGGCGAGGTCGGCCTCGCCGTGCTCGGGCTCGAGAGCGGCTTCGAGATCGAGGATCTCGCCGTCGTCGCCGAGCAGGACATCCTCGGCGATCGTCTGATCCGGGCGAAGCGCAAGCACTCGAAGGGCTCGGACTTCATCAAGGAGGTGGCCGGCCTCGCCGAGGGCGATCTCGTCGTCCACGTCGATCACGGCATCGGCCGCTTCTCGGGGCTGAAGACCATCACCGCCGCCGGCGCGCCGCACGACTGCCTGGAGCTGATCTACCAGGGCGGCGACAAGCTCTACCTGCCGGTCGAGAACATCGAGCTCCTGTCGCGCTACGGCTCGTCCGACGAGGGCGACGCCATCCTCGACAAGCTCGGCGGCGTCGCCTGGGGCCTGCGCAAGGCGCGGATGAAGAAGCGCATCCGCGAGATCGCGGATCAGCTGATCAAGACCGCCGCCGCGCGCCTCCTCAAGACGGCGCCGAAATACATCGCCCCCGAGGGCCTCTACGACGAGTTCCGCGCCCGCTTCCCCTACGAGGAGACGGACGATCAGCTCGCCTCGATCGACGCCGTCTTCGACGACCTCGCCGTCGGCCGGCCGATGGATCGGCTCGTCTGCGGCGACGTCGGCTTCGGCAAGACGGAAGTGGCGCTGCGCGCCGCCTTCGCGGTGGCGGCTTCCGGCCGCCAAGTGGCCGTCGTCGTTCCGACGACGCTGCTCGCTCGTCAGCACTACCGGACCTTCGCCGAGCGGTTCAAGGGCCTGCCGATCCGCGTCGCCCAGGCCTCGCGGCTGGTCTCGGCCAAGGACCTCGCGGCGGTGAAGAAGGAACTCGCCGAGGGCACCCTCGACGTGGTGGTCGGCACCCATGCGCTGCTCGCCAAGGGCATCGACTTCAAGGACCTCGGCCTCCTGATCATCGACGAGGAGCAGCATTTCGGCGTCAAGCACAAGGAGCGGCTGAAGGAGCTGAAGTCGGACGTCCACGTCCTGACGCTCTCCGCCACGCCGATCCCGCGCACCCTCCAGCTGGCGCTGACCGGGGTGCGCGAGCTGTCGATCATCGCCACGCCGCCGGTCGACCGCATGGCGGTCCGCACCTTCATCTCGCCCTTCGATGCGCTGGTGGTGCGCGACGCGCTGCTGCGCGAGCACTATCGCGGCGGCCAGAGCTTCTACGTCGTGCCGCGGGTCGCCGATCTCGCCGAGCGCAAGGAGTTCCTGGAGCGGGTGGTGCCGGAGGTGAAGGTCGCCGTCGCCCACGGCCAGATGGCGGCGGGCGAGCTCGAAGACGTCATGAACGCCTTCTACGAGGGCAAGTACGACGTGCTCTTATCGACCACCATCGTCGAATCCGGCCTCGACATCCCCACCGCCAATACGCTGATCGTCCACCGCGCCGACATGTTCGGCCTCGCCCAGCTCTACCAGCTGCGCGGCCGCGTCGGCCGTTCGAAGATCCGCGCCTATGCGCTGTTCACCGTGCCGGCCCAGAAGAAGCTGACGATGCAGGCCGAGCGCCGGCTCAAGGTGCTGCAGTCGCTCGACAATCTCGGCGCCGGTTTCCAGCTGGCGAGCCACGACCTCGACATCCGCGGCGCCGGTAATCTCATCGGCGAGGAGCAGTCCGGCCACATCAAGGAGGTCGGCTACGAGCTCTATCAGCACATGCTGGAAGAGGCGGTGGCGGCGCTGAAGTCGGGCGACGAGGCGATGCCGGAGGAGCAGTGGTCGCCGTCGATCACGGTGGGCACGCCGGTGCTGATCCCCGACCACTACGTCGCCGATCTCGGCCTGCGTCTCGGCCTCTACAAGCGCCTGTCCGACCTCTCGACGACCGAGGAGATCGACGGCTTCGGCGCCGAACTGATCGACCGCTTCGGGCCGCTGCCCGAAGAGGTCGAGCACCTCCTCAAGATCGTCTACATCAAGTCGCTGTGCCGCCGCGCCAACGTCGAGAAGATCGAGGCCGGGCCGAAGGGCGTCGTCATCGCCTTCCGCAACTCGTCCTTCGCCAACCCGGCGGGGCTGGTGAAATGGATCGGCGAGCAGGGGTCGCTCGCCAAGATCCGCCCGGATCAGAAGATCGTCCTCATCCGCGACTGGCCCGACCCGCTCGACCGGCTGAAGGGCTCCGCGGTGGTGCTGACCCAGCTCGTCCGCATCGCCGAGCGCAAGGACGAGGGTCCGCTGACCCTGTCGGCCGGGATGATCGAACAGTCCGAGACCAAGAAGCTCCGCCTCGAGCCCACCCCGCCGCCGCCCCCGTCGCCGCAGAAGAAGCTCGGCCGCTACCCGAGCCTGTCGAGCCTCGGGAGGGACAAGAAGCCGCCGGGAGGTGGGTGGAGACGGTGAGGGGCGCGCCCGACGTCTCGACCATCGCTCCGGACCGCAGCCTTCGTCACGCTGCCGCGCGTCGCCGTCTCATCGTCGGCAGGCCGGCGAAGGCGACGACGTTGCCGAGCAGTGCCAGCGCCAGCCCGATCACGGTGCGCAGGTCGAAGACGTAGCCCTCGAAGGCGGCTGAGAGCACCAGCGCGATGATCGGGAACATCACCGTCGCATAGGCCGCGCGGTCCGAGCCGATGCGGGCGACCAGCATCAGGTAGGTGGTGAAGCCGACGATCGAGCCGCGCACCGCGAGGCGGAGGAGGGCCGCGACATACGTCGCGTTCGGCGGCGCGACGATCGGCGTTCCGGTTACCCCCAGCAGGGCGAAGAGCGCCACGCTCGCATAGGCCATGCCGTAGGCGTTGGCGGTGAGCGGCGGGATGCCGGCCTTCGAGTTGCGCCGCGACACCATGTTGCCGAGCGAGAAGGAGAGGGTGCCGAGCGCCGCCAGCGCCAGGCCGATCGGGGCCTCCGCTCCGAGCCCGCCGGCCCGGATCGACGGCGCGAACAGCACCGCGAGGCCGCCGACACCGAGGGCGGCGGCGAGGAGAGTGCGCCGGGCGATCGGCTCGCCGAAGAACAGCCGGGCGTTGACCGCATTGAACAGCGTCGCCAGCGAGAAGACGACCGAGACGAGCCCGCTCGGGATGAAGCGGGTGGCGTTGTAGAAGCAGACGAAGTTGAAGGAGAACAGGAGCAGCCCCTGCAGCGCCACGAAGAGATGGTCGCGCCGGTCGAGCCGGGTCAGCCGGCCCGTGAGCGCCAGCGTGGGGAGGAGAAGGATGGCCGCGAGGCCGAAGCGATAGAAGATCGAGGTCAGCACCGGCACCGGGCCGATCTGCAGCGCGATGGCGAGCCAGGTGGTGCCCCAGATGGCGACGGTGGCGACGAAGAGGCCGAGATCGAGCATGGGCGGTTCCGGTCGGGCGCCCTCGAGGAGCGTTCGGGGGCCAAGATGGCTTCGTCGGCCGACCGCGGATTTCACGATCTTGCGGTGAAGCGCGGCCGCGGAGCGGCCCGCGATTGCCGGCCCGGCGGGCGGATGCGAAGATCGTGATCGATCTTCAACTCCGTCACCTCCGATGCCGCCCGGTCTCTCCGTCTTCGATCGCCTGTCGCATTCTCGCGCCCGCCTCCTCGGCCGCCTCGATCTCGGTCGCGGGCGGGCCGCCGCGGTGTGGTCCAACGACGCCGATCGGGTGCGCTACGAGAACGCCCGGCTCCACACTCTCAGTTGCTATCTCCAGCGCGGCGAGGAGAGCCGTCGGCTCGATCGCGGCGCGGTGCGCGGCCGGCCGGGGGCACTCTGCCTGATGCCGCAGGGGGCGAGTTCCGACTGGGGAATCGGCGGCGCCTTCCGCTTCGTCCATCTCTATCTCGCCGACGATCGGCTGCGCCATTTCATGGCCGAGACGCTCGATCGTGAGCCCGGCGGGCTCGATCTGCCGGATCTCACCTTCTTCGACGCCCCCGACATGGCGGCGGCGATGGCGCGGCTGGCGCGGGCCTGCGACGAGGACGACGTGATCGGCGGCGGCGAGATCCTGGAGGAGCTGAGTTTCCGCCTGCTCACCGATCCGAGCCTCGGCGGTCGGCCGACCCGGCCGCTGCGCGGCGGGCTGGCGCCGCAGGTCTCGCGCCGGGTGATCGAGGCGATGCGCGCCGATCTCGCGCGGACGCCGAGCCTCGAGGACCTGGCGGCGATCGCCGGCCTCAGCCCCTTCCATTTTCAGCGCATGTTCCGCGTCAGCCACGGGCTCACGCCCGCCGGCCATCTCGAGATGCTCCGGGTCGACGCCGCGCGGGACCTGATGCGCGCCGGTACCGGCCTCGCCGAGACGGCACTCGCGTGCGGCTGGTCGAGCCAGAGCCATTTCACCCGGGCCTTCCGCGGCGCCACCGGTGTCACCCCCGGCGCTTGGCGGCGCGCCGTCGCGGCCCGGCCCGGCTCCCCGACGCTCGTCACCGAAACGTGACGCACCTCGCATTTCCGTGAACTGCGCTCCGTTCGGACTTCCGGCTCTATAGGTGCGAACCGTTCGCGAGAGACGGTGCGACACCAGGAGGAGCCTCCGATGAACGAGATCCCGCGCATGCGTGCGAGTGAATTCCCCAAGGAATTGCTCGAGATCTTCGACGGCTACGTCCACGGCCGGCTCACCAAGCGCGACTTCCTCGATCGGGCGGCGAAGTTCACCGTCGCCGGGCTGACCGGGGCGGCGCTGGTCGAGGCGCTGTCGCCGAACTACGCGCTGGCTCAACAGGTGAAGGCCGACGATCCGCGCATCGTCGCCTCGACCGCCTCCTATGCCTCGCCGAACGGGCAGGGCACCGTCTCCGGCCTCCTGGTGAAGCCGGCGGGCGCCACGGGCAAGCTCCCCGGCGTCCTCGTCGTCCACGAGAACCGCGGTCTCAATCCCTACATCGCCGACGTGGCGCGGCGGGGGGCGGTGGCGGGCTACGTCGCCTTCGCACCCGACGGCCTGTCGCCGCAGGGCGGCTATCCCGGCACCGACGACAAGGGCCGCGAGATGCAGTCGAAGATCGAGCCGGCCAAGCTGATGGAGGACTTCTTCGCCGCCTACACCTTCCTCGCCGGCCACGAAGCGGTGTCGGGCAAGGTCGGCTGCGTCGGCTTCTGCTACGGCGGCGGCGTGTGCAACGCGCTGGCGGTCGCCTTCCCGAAGCTCGCGGCGAGCGTGCCGTTCTACGGCCGCCAGCCGAAGGCCGAGGACGTCGCCAAGATCGAGGCGCCGCTGCTCCTCCACTACGCCGAACTCGATCAGGGCATCAACGCCGGCTGGCCGGCCTACGAGGCGGCGCTGAAGGCGGCCGGCAAGCGCTACGAGGCCCACGTCTATCCGGGCGTCAACCACGGCTTCCACAACGACACGACGCCCCGCTACGACGAAGCGGCGGCGAAGCTCGCCTGGGAGCGGACGCTGGCGTTCTTCAAGACGCATCTGGGGTGAGGTGAGTTCCACGCGTCCATCGGCGACGGGCGGTACCGTCCGTCGCCGACGCCTTCGCGGGCGTCTCGTTCTCTCGTAGGCTCGGCTGGTGCATCTCACGTCGTTCGATGCACCCTACGGCGGCGACGCCGTCGCGATCACGGGAGGAGGCGGGCCATGGAGCGGTTCACCGGCGGATGTCTGTGCGGTGGCGTGCGGATCGCGGCGGAGGGGCGGCCCTACCGGGTCGGGATCTGCCACTGCCTCGACTGTCGCAAGCAATCCGGCGGGCTCTTCGCGGCCTTCGCCGTCTTCCCCGAGGATGCGGTGACCATCGAGGGCGAGACCCGCGCTCATGCCGGGAGGGCGTTCTGTCCGCGCTGCGGCTCGACGGTCTTCGGCCACAGCGGCGACGAGATCGAGGTCGCCCTCGGCACGCTCGACGCCCCGGACCAGTTGGCCCCGACCTACGAATTGTGGACGATCCGCCGCGAATCCTGGCTGCCGCCGTTTCCGACGGCGCATCACTACGCGCGCGATCGCGAGACGGCGGGCCGCGGCGAGGATTAGGGCAGGGCGCCCGTCCGGCGATCGGTTCGCGGCGAGCGGCGCCCGTGTCGTAGGGTGCCGCCGAGCGTGAGCGAGGTGCATCGCGGGCAGGAACGGGGGGCGTCGGTGGCGGACGGGCCGGCCAGCGTAGGGCGGAATGGGCAACGCCGTATTCCGCCGTCGGCGACCGGGATCGAGGAAGAGCACGCCCCGCGCCCCGGAGCGGCGGAATACGCCTTCGGCTATTCCGCCCTACGGTGCCCTACCGTGCCGGCGATCTCACTTGCCGCCGTTCTTCGCCGGCCGTTCCGGCGGCTCGCAGTCCACCGCCACGACCTTGCGCCCGTCGAAGGAGAGGGCGAGGCGGCCGTGCTTCAGCTTCAGCGCCTCGGCGCCGAAGAGTTCGCGCCGCCAGCCCTTGAGCGCCGGCACGTCGGCGTCGTCGTCGGTGGCGATCGCCTCGAGTTCGTCGACCGTCGCCACCACCTTGGAGGCGACGCCGTGTTTCTCGCAGACGAGCTTGAGGAGCACCTTCATCAGGTCCACCGAGGCGCCGGCGCCGTCCGGCATCGGCCGGCCGCGCGGGATCGACGGCAATTCGGCGCGCGGGATGGCCATCGCCCGCTTGACGCAGGCCAGGATCTCCTCGCCGGCGCGCGACCGTTCGAAGCCCTTCGACAGCGAGCGCAGGTTGCCCAGGGCGCTCGCGTCCTTCGGCTGGTCGGCGGCGATCTCGAAGATCGCATCGTCCTTGAGGATGCGCGACCGGGGCACGTCGCGGGCCCGCGCCTCGCGCTCGCGCCATGCTGCGATCTCTTTGAGAATGGCCAGTTCGATCGGTTTCTTCACGCGAAGCTTGAGCCGCGTCCAGGCGTTCACCGGATCGAGATCGTAGGTCTCGTGGGAGGTCAGGACCTCCATCTCCTCGGCCACCCAGTCGGCGCGCCCCTGTTCGGCGAGGCGCTTGTTCAGGTGGTGGTAGACGTCGCGCAGGTGGGTGACGTCGGAGAGGGCGTAGTCGTACTGCTTCTGGGTCAGCGGCCGGCGGGTCCAGTCGGTGAAGCGCGACGACTTGTCGATGTGGTGGCCGGAGATGCGGCTCACCAGCTGATCGTAGGACACCGAATCGCCGAAGCCGCAGACCATCGCCGCGACCTGGGTGTCGAAGACCGGATGCGGCACGAAGCCGCCGAGATTGAAGACGATCTCGATGTCCTGGCGTCCCGAGTGGAACACCTTCATCACCCGCTCGTTCTTCATCAGATCGAGGAAGGGCGCCATGTCGAGCCCTTCGGCCAGGGCGTCGACGACGACGGCGGTGTCCGGCCCGGCCATCTGCACGACGCAGAGCTTGGGCCAGAAGGTGGTTTCGCGCAGAAACTCGGTGTCGACCGCGACATAGTCGTGGGCGGCGAGAGCGTCACAGGCGGCGGCGAGATCGGCGGTGGTGGTGATGAGATGCATGGGCCCGCTCTATAGCGCGGTTCGGCCGAAATGTCGCGCCTCGCCGGCGGGAAAGTGGGGACTTCGGGGTGTCCCGCACATCTCTCGAGAAATATTGCGGATGCTTTTCAATCGCATTTGGACCATCTAGGGTCTGCGATGGACGGACCGGAACCAACAGGCCGCGGCCGGGTGCGATCTCGCCCTGCGCCGACCCGACACGGAGACGACGAGATGAAAGGCGACCCCAAGGTCATCGACTATTTCAATCGCGGGCTGCGCAGCGAGCTCACCGCCATCAACCAGTACTGGCTCCACTACCGGATCCTGGACGATTGGGGTCTGAAGGCGATGGCGAAGAAGTGGCGGAAGGAATCGATCGAGGAGATGGAGCACGCCGACGCCTTCACGGCGCGGATCCTCTTTCTCGAGGGCTTCCCCAACATGCAGCATCTCGATCCCCTGCGGATCGGCGAGACGGTGAAGGAGATCCTCGAAGCGGATCTGGCGGCCGAACTCGGCGCCCGGGCGCTCTACCAGGAGGCCGCCTCCTATTGCGAGGAGGTCAAGGACTACGTCTCGCGCGACATGTTCGTGAAGGTGATGACCGACGAGGAGGAGCACATCGACTTCCTCGAGACGGAACTCGATCTGATCGGTCGCATCGGCGTCGAACTCTACACCCAGACCAAGATCGGCGAGAGTGCCTCCTGAGCGTCGCCCGCGATCCCGAGACCCGAGCGCCGGCGCGGGCCCGAAAATCGAGAAGGCCCCGTTCGCGGGGCCTTCGGCATTATATCTGAAGGAAACCCCCACCTACGGTGGGGGGATGGAAGAGTTCTACACAG
>CALMYM010000253.1 GCA_937873675.1 uncultured Alphaproteobacteria bacterium
CGTGGTGCGACGAGTATTTCCATCTGAAGCACCGCGGCGAGCCGCGCGGCGTCGGCGGCATCTTCTACGACCGGCTCGACAGTGGCGACGTCGCCGCCGACTTCGCCTTCACCCGCGCCGTCGGCGAGGCCTTCCTCGGCATCTACCCCGACCTCGTCCGGCGCAACGGCACGACGGCGTGGACCGACGCCGATCGCGACGAACAACTCGTCCGCCGCGGCCGCTACGTCGAGTTCAACCTGCTCTACGATCGGGGAACCATCTTCGGACTGAAGACCGGCGGCAACGTCGCCTCGATCCTCTCGTCCATGCCGCCGGTGGTGAAGTGGCCGTGACGCGCGATCCGCGCGCGCCGTCGCGGATCACTCCGCCGCTTCGCGCGCCGCGAGCGAGATGCGCCGGCGCCGCGGCACCCGCTCCTGTTCCACCTCGACCACGGTGTAGCCGGGCGTCGAGGCGTGGATGCGGTTGCGACCGAGACGCTTGGCCTCGTAGAGCGCATTGTCGGCGGCCCGAACCAACTCGTCGGTGCTGACGCCGTCGCAGATGCGCCCGGCCGAGACGCCGATCGACACGGTGACCGTCTCGGCGACGTCGCTGCGGGCGTGCGGCAGGTTCATCGCGGCGATGGCGTGGCGCATGCGTTCGGCGACCTTGGTGGCGTCGAGCAGATCGGTGCCGGGCAGGATGACCAGGAACTCCTCGCCTCCGAAGCGGCCGATGAGATCGTCCTTGCGACGCACCTGATCACGCGCCACCGCCGCCACCATCTTCAGGCAGCGATCGCCTTCCGGGTGGCCGTAGTGGTCGTTGAAGCCCTTGAAGTGGTCGACGTCGACCATCATCACCGCCAGCGGCACGCCGGCGTGGAGCGACCGCTCCGCCATCTCGGCGAGATGGGCCTCGAGCCAGCGCCGATTGGCGATGCCGGTCAGCGTGTCGAGGTTCGACAGCTGGCGCAGTTCGTTGTTGGAATGGTTGAGCCGGCCGGCGTTGATCTCGCCGCGCGGGTGGCGCAGATGGCCCCGCCGCAGCTCGCGTTCGATCAGGAACACCGCGACCAACGTCACCGTCACCACCGCCAGGAACTCGATCGCCGCGGCGATCGCCACTTCCGCCGGCAACCCGCCGGCCGCCATCGCCGACCAATGGAGCACCAAGGCGATGCCCGATGCACCGGCGGCGTAGGCGAAGTGAGGACGTTGAACGACGTTGCCGTAGAGGATCGGCAGCGCGGCGAAATAGTGGTAGTGCGCCGCCGAGGGCGCCTCGGAGACGAGATAGACCCACAGGATGGTGGCGACCGAAATGACGGTCAGCGCCGCGGACGAGCCCTCACGCACCCACGGCGTGGTTCCGTGGGCGGCGATCAGCGCCACGCCGAATCCGAGCGGCACCATCACCGCCAGATGGACGAAGGCCGAGACGAAGAACACGTCGGCGACGAGCCGCGCGTCGATCCCGAGGAAGAGGCCGTAGCAGACGGCGAACCAGAAGGCGGCGAGCGACAGTCGACGCCGGCGCACCGCGCCCTGATCCTGCTCGTAGCGCGCCTCGAGCGCCGGCGGGAACGCCGTCGGGAACGAACGTGCGGCGAGCGCTCGGTCGACATCCTCGATGGTGACGGTCTGCGGCCCCATGGCGCTCTACCCCGATCTTGCTTCCCTCGGGGTACTCCATGGATTTTAAGGGGGGCCTCACCCGATCCTTAGAATTCTATTCATCTGTCTTTTTGTCGTGCCGATCGGCGGTTTTTTCCGCGATCAGGGCGAGGAGAGCCTCGCGCGGCAGCGAAAAATCGCTCTTCACCCATTCCGCTTCCGCCGACGCCAGGAGCCGACCGACCATCGGTCCGCCGGTCACGCCGAGACGAACCAGATCGCGCCCGCCGATCGGCAGCCGCGGCACCGGCCAGCGGTCCGGCAGGTCGAGATGCGGCGCGACCACCGCCCGGCCGACCCGCCCGCGCACATGGGCGAGGAGCAACGCGTCGGTGAAGGTCTCCGCCCCGACAGCGTGGAGAAGCCGGCGCGCGCCGCGCGCGTCGAGCCCCGGATCGATCCGCCGTGCCCACTCCGCCGCCGCCGCCATCCGTTCCGTCGCCCGGTTGGAGAGCCTGAGCCGCAGACCCAGCCCGACCGCGTCACCCTCCGTCCAGGCGGAGAGCGCGGCCAGGAACAACGGCGCATCGGAGGCGCCGCGCGTCGGCCGGCCGGTCGCCGCGGACGTCGCGTGCAGGCGCACGAAGGCGGCGAGGTTCGCCGCTCGTCCGGTCACCCGCTGCAGGATGCCGCAATCGCTCATCTGCGTGATCGTCGCCGGCGCCCCGACCGCCACGACCAGCTTCAGCATTTCCTGCCCCAGCCGCTCCGCCGACAGCCCGTCGAGCCCGGCCCGCGCCACGATCGCCGCGTGCAAGCCGCCGGGATCGAGCCCGCCGCGCCCGTAGGCCGCGTGGAAGCGGAAGAAACGCAGGATGCGCAGGTAGTCCTCGGCGATGCGCGCCGCCGGATCGCCGATGAAGCGCACCCGCCGCGCCATGCAGTCGGCGACGCCGCCGACGAAGTCGTGCACCACGCCGTCGAGCGAGGCGTAGAGGGCGTTCATGGTGAAGTCGCGCCGATGCGCGTCCGCCGCCCAGTCGCGCCCGAAGGCGACCGTCGCGTGGCGGCCGTGGGTCTCGACGTCCTCACGGAGCGTCGTCACCTCGTAGGGGTGGCCGTCGACCACCACGGTGACCGTGCCGTGGTCGATCCCGGTCGGAACCGGCTTCAGCCCCGCCGCCGCCGCCCGCGCCATCACCTTCTCCGGCAGAGCCGTGGTGGCGACGTCGACATCGGCGACCGGCAGACCGAGGAGGGCGTTCCTCACCGCACCGCCGACCACCCAACAGGTGTCGCCGTCATGCTCGATCGCCGCGAACAGGCGCGCCAGCGACGGCGCCCGCAGCCAGTCGCAACTCGCCAGCGTCGGCATCGGCGTGGCGGTGGGGGTCACTGGATGTGTCCCGGGACGAGCCGACCGTTCTCGAACTTGTCGGGCACGTAGGCACCGTCGACGTTGCCATCGTGGAACGCGGCGAGCGCGATCAGCGAAGCGATCACCAGGACCAGTCCGCCGATCGCCAATTCGATCATCGGCGCCTCGTCGCGAAAGAGCCCGAACGACACCGCCCGCCGTCGCGCCATCAGGACGAGCGCGAAGACGACGAAGGGCGACAGGAACAACGCCACTTCGATGGCGATCAGACGGATCATGAACTTCTCCGACGCTCGACCCTGACGGTATCCGGCCGTCACGCCGGCATTCCGTAGGCGCGTTCCCAGATGCGCCGGATGATCCCGGCGGTGACACCCCAGATATAGCGCTCGCCGTAGGGCATTTCATAGGCACGTACGGTGAGACCGTTCCAGTCGCGCGCGATGACCGCGTGATTGGTCTCGTTCATCAGGAAGGCGAGCGGCACTTCGAAGACATCGGCGACCTCGTGCGGGTTCGGCGTGTAGACGGCGCCGGGGCGGACGCGCGCGATCACCGGAACGATGCGGAATCCGGATCCCGAGGCATAGGGCGGCAGGCAACCGATCGGCACGACCAGTGCCGGATCGAGGCCGATCTCCTCTTCGGCCTCGCGCAACGCGGTGTCGACCGCGTGGCTGTCGCCGCCGTCGATCTTGCCGCCGGGAAACGCCACCTGCCCGGCATGGGCGGTGAGGTGCTCGGTGCGCTGCGTGAGGATCACCCGCGGATCGCCGTCGTCGACGATACCGACCAACACGGCGGCGTCCTTCATCGTCATCCCGACCATGTGGGCGGCGAAGTCGGGATTGAGCGCGAGATCGCTGCCGCCTTCGTCGAAGGGGTGGCCGAGCGGATCCTCGACGAAATGCGGGCGCACCCGGTCGAAGAAGTCGTCGGCCCGGAACTCCGTCGACGGCGTCGCATGCATCGATCTCATTCGATCGCCTCGATCTCGTCCGCCGGAACGATCGGAAAGAACCGTCCCGAACTCCTGACCCCGAACCAGTCGCGCCCGTCGTGGCCCTCGGTCTCGCCGAGCGCCACCAGTTCGTAGAGAACCGGCCGCGCCAGACGCGCCTCGAGCCGGCCTCTCACCCTCACATAGGGTTTCAATCCGCCGTTCACAGCGTCGATCTCGAATCGCAGCGGATGATCGTCGTCGACGACGATTCGGTCGCCGACGTTGGTCCTCAGCCCCAACACCCGATCATCCCCCGTCCCCTCGACCTGCAGCTCCACCGCGACGAAGGCGACGTCGTCGACGATGATGCCGCATTTCTCCACCGGCGTGACGAGATAGGTCCTGCCGTCCTCGTCGCGACGCAGGACCGAGGCGAAGAGGCGCACCATCGCCTCGCGGCCGATCGGCGTGCCGCAATAGAACCAGGTGCCGTCGGCGGCGATGCGGATGCCGATGTCGCCGCAGAACGGCGGGTTCCAGCGCTCCACCGGCGCCGGACCGCGGCCCTCTCCGGCGCCGCCGAGCTTCGCCATCAGGCTCGCCAGCCCCTCGCCCGGGGCGTCGCGCTTCGTCGCTTCGCTCACCTTTCTCGCCTCGCTTCCGCCGGATCTCGGCCGTTCACTCCACCGCGACACCGACGGTTTCGGGATGCGCGTTCCCGCGTATCCTGTCAAACTCGACCCCGGCGCGGAAGCCGCGCCCTCGAAACACCTGTGCGGAAGCCGCGCTCGAACCAGCTACGCGGAAGACGCGCCCCCTCCCCGGGCCTCACGCCCGACAGACGAAGACGACGGTATGAACGAGACGACAGGGACGGCGGCGAACGACGTGGTCGAGCGCGTGGAGCGGGCGATCGAGCGACTGGCGGCGGTGCGCGCCGCGATCGGCGAGGTGATCTACGGCCAGGAGAGCGTGGTCGAGCGCACCCTGGTGACGCTGCTCTCCGGCGGCCACGGCCTGCTCGTCGGCGTCCCCGGCCTCGCCAAGACGCGACTGGTCGAGACCCTCGGCATCGTCCTCGGCCTCGATGCCCGCCGCGTCCAGTTCACTCCCAACCTGATGCCCTCCGACATCCTCGGCTCGGAAGTGCTCGATCAGGCGCCCGACGGCACCCGCTCCTTCCGCTTCATCCAGGGGCCGATCTTCGCCCAGCTCCTGATGGCCGACGAGATCAACCGGGCGAGCCCGCGCACCCAGTCGGCGCTGCTGCAGGCGATGCAGGAATACCATGTGACGATCGCCGGCGAGCGCTACGACCTGCCGAAGCCCTTCCATGTGCTGGCGACCCAGAATCCGCTCGAGCAGGAAGGCACCTACCCGCTGCCCGAGGCCCAGCTCGACCGCTTCCTGATGCAGATCGACGTCGACTATCCCTCGATCGAGGCGGAGCGGCAGATCCTCACCGCCACCACCGGCCCGACCGCACCGGTGGCGCGCCCCGTCCTCGGCGGCGTCGATCTCGTCGACCTGCAGGCCCTCGTCCGGCTGATGCCGGTCGGCGAGCGCATCGTCGACGCCATCCTGGCGCTGATCCGCTCGACCCGACCGCTCCCCGCGGGCGAGGCCGGCGGCCACGACGATCCCGCCCGCCACGTCGCCTGGGGACCGGGACCGCGCGCCGGTCAGGCGCTGATGCTGACGGTCCGCGCCCGCGCCCTCCTCCAGGGCCGCCTCGCCCCCGACCTCGACGACGTCGCGGCGCTCGCCGAACCGGTGCTGCAACATCGCATGGCGCTGACCTTCGCCGCCCGCGCCGACGGGGTCACGGTGCACGACGTCGTCGCCCGCGCCGCCGCGCGAATCGGCTGAGCCCCGCTCACGAGGGACCACCCTTGGTCACGCCCGCCGCATCCCTCGTCGCCCGCCTCGCCAACGGCCTCCGCGCCGCGGCGACGAACGACGACACGGCCGTGGTCGACCGCACCCGCCTCGTCGCCGCCCTCTCGCTCGCCGCCGCCATGCCCGACCTGTTGGT
>CALMYM010000254.1 GCA_937873675.1 uncultured Alphaproteobacteria bacterium
GTTCACCTCCGCGCGGACTGCCCCTGTCGCGATCGATTTTCTGATTCGGTTCGCCGAACCGGATCCGTCCGAACGACGGTGCCCCCGGCGGATCGGGTCCGGCGTCCCGAAACGATCCGGCGCCCGCCGTCAGCCGTCCGAAAGTCGGGTCCGCGCGTCGGTGATTCGGGCGTTGATACGCTCGAGTTCGCCGATCCGCACCCGGTTGTCTTCGGCGAGATCGGCGAGGATGCCCTCCAGGCGATCCATCACCTCTCGCTCGCCGACGCGCCCGTCACCGTCGACCATCGCCATCAGCGATTTGATCGCCGTCAGCGACACTTCGAACTCGCGCAGCGTGACCATCACTTCGAGGCGCTCGAGATCGTCGTGCGAATAGAGCCGACGCAGCCCCTCCCGGCTCGGCGCCAGAAGCCCGGACTGTTCGTAGAATCGCAGCGTCCGCAGCGACACGCGCAGATGGGTCGACAATTGCCCGATCGTATAGGTCTCGGCCGCCTCGATCGGTGCGAAATCCATGACGGATCTCAGTCTCACGACCAGTTCCGCGATGAGCTTGCTCGACCTCGCCATCGGCGCCTCGTTCGATCCCTTGGGGCCGGTCGGCGAAGACCGTCGGCCGCCGTCGTCACCTTCGCGGCGACTCCCCCCGCATCGACAGACCGCGCGAGAGCGTGACGACATTTTGCCTCAAAACGTTTTGGAGGCAAAGGGCGACCCTCGGTCAAATTCCAGGGATTCGGTCCGAAACCTTCCACCGAAAGTCGTAGATTCGCCCCTCGGCGGGGGATATTCACGCCAATCCGGCAGTCATCGGGGGGCGAGTGCGCCCATCCGACCGGCGGAGTAGTCGGCGATCGCCGTGCGAATCTCGTCGCGCGTGTTCATCACGAAGGGCCCGTGAGCGGCGATCGGTTCGTCGATCGGCGCGCCGGCGAGGACGAGGAGCTTCGCGCCTTCCGCTCCCGCCGTGACCGCGAAGTCGCCCCCCGTGCGCGACAGGACGACGACGCGCGGCGACTTCGCTTCGCGTCCGCCGACGACCACCCCGCCCTCGAGCACGCTCACCAGCGCCGTCCACCCCTCCGGCACCGCGGCGTCGAAGCGCGCCCCGGCATCGAGGTCGGCGTCCCACACCGCCAGGGGTGTGAAGGTCTCCGCCGGACCGCGGACCGCCGCATCGCCGTGGCCGGGCCACGACCCGGCGATCACCCGCACCCGGCCGCCGTCGAACCGCACCACCGGGATGTCGGCGGCGAGGATCGGCTGGTAGCGCGGCGGCGTCATCTTGTGCGCCGCCGGCAGATTGACCCACAGCTGAGCCATCGACACCGTTCCACCCTGTTCGGCGACCGCCCGGCCGTGGAACTCCTCGTGGACGACGCCGGCGCCGGCGGTCATCCACTGCACGTCGCCGACGCCGATCGAATCGACGTGACCGGCCGAATCGCGATGATCGGCCGCGCCGGCGTAGACGATGGTCACCGTCTCGAAGCCGCGATGGGGATGCGGTCCGACGCCGTGCGGTTCGGCTCGCGGCGGAAAGACCGTCGGCGCCGCCCAGTCGAACATCAGGAAGGGGCTCACCGCCGGCGTGAAGGCCGCCGGCCCGAACAGCGGCCGCACCAGGAAGCCGTCGCCCACCCAATGGGGGCGCGGCGCATCGACGACGGTTACGACGGTCTTGGAGCTCATCGGACTTCCTCCTCGGAACGGGTCACTTTCCTCGAGAAATGGCGATGGTCGACCCGTCGTCCAGATCGGGCCGTGTGAACGCACCGTCCGACCGCGGCGAACGATGACGCGTCTTCAGCTTCCCGCGGCGAAGAGCGGCGCGATCCGGCCGAGCGTCACCCGCCCGATGCGGACGAGCCCGTGATCGACGATCATCTCCAGCCGGCGCCCCGGACGATCGGCATCCTTCGACGCCTTGCCGAGCAACACGAAGCCGGAGAGCACCGTCGTCAGTTCCGGTCCGAGCCCCTTGGCGCCGCCGTTGGCGAGGGTCTCGAGACCGCGCGCCACCAGGGTGATCATGCCGTCGAGGACGCCGTCGCCGTCGAGCACCAGGGCGCCGTCGCCCTCGACCACGATGCCGCCGACGGCGAAGGACAGTTTCGTCGGTTCGATCCGTCCGCCGCGCGCCGCGAAGGCCGGCAGCGGCGCCCCGGGACCCGGCGGCAGGAAATCGACCAGCGTCGTCGACACCGAGAGATCGGCGCGCGCCGGTCCGATGCGTTTGTCGGCGATCGTCAACGACGCGCCGGCCAAGGCGGTGGCGAGGTCGAGGTTTCGGCCGCCCTCGCCGTGCGGGCGAGCGTGGGCTTCGAGATGTTCCGCCGCGACATGGACCGGCGGCTTCTCCACCGGTTTCGCGGTGAGATCGAGGCCATCGACCGACAGCGACAGCCGCTGTACCCCGTCACCGGCCCACCGCAACGAGACGCGCAGGAGCCGCCATTTGGCGGAGGTCTCGTCGCCGCTGGTCGTGGCGATCCCCGGCCCGTCGACCTCGACCAGCACCAGCCGCGGATCCCACACCTGCGCCACCACGCGCAGCGCCTGCGCCGACGCGGTGAGCCCGCGGGCACGGATCTCCACTCCCGGCGAGCGGCAGGCGAGTTCCATCCGGAACGGATAGCCGCCGATCTCGCGATCGGCACAGGCGACGACGACGCCCTGTGTCGCCAGGACCGCCAGACGGCCGTCGATCTCGGCGAGGATGCGCCCGCGCGCCGTCGCCCACACCGCCGTCCACCCGGCCGCGGCGATCGCCACCCCGAGGCCGATCACCAGGGGCAGGCGCACGCGGCGCGATGGTTCGGGGGTCTCGGCGTCTCGGGTCATCCAGCGTCTCCTCGACCGCATCGTCCGGTCAGCGACGAATCGTCGGACCGACAATCTGCGCGAAGATCGCGTTGCGATCGAGGCCGTCGGGCGAAGGGCTCCCCTCGCATTCTCGCCGCGATCCGGCTAGATCGATCTTGAGGCGGGAAGGGATCGCCGTGTGCGGGCGCACCGAACCGGCATCGACTTCGATGGTCGGTCGGCCGCGGCGAACGATCGACGGCGGACGACGGGTGGCGAGACGGGGCGGGACGATGACGGTGGAGGAAGGGGATCTCTGGGTCTTCGCCTACGGCTCGCTGATCTGGCGGCCGGGGTTCGAACACGACGAGGTGCGCCCGGCCCGGCTGTGGGGCTGGCATCGCCGGCTCTGCGTCTATTCCTGGCATCACCGCGGCACCGTCGAGACGCCCGGCGTCGTCCTCGGTCTCGATCGCGGCGGCTCCTGCCGTGGCGTCGTCTATCGCGTGGCGGCGCGTCGCCGCGCCGAAACCCTCGCCTACCTGCGCGACCGCGAACAGGTGAGCCCGCTCGAACACCTGCCGAGCCCGATCTACCGCGAGATCTTCCGCCCCGTCCGCTTCGAGGACGCCGAAGGCCGTCGCGCCGAGACCCCGGGACCGGCGGCGCTCACCTACGTCGTCGATCGCGGCCATCCGCAGTACACCGGCGTCATCGACGAGACCGATCTCCTCGCCCTCGTCCGCCAGGGGCGCGGCGTCTCCGGCGCCAATCCCGACTACGTCGTCTCCACCGCCGACCACCTCGCCGCCCTCGGCATGCACGACGCCGCGCTCGAACGCATCGCCGCCCGCCTGCGCGCCGGTTGATCCGGGCGTCGCGGCCGATCGCAACGGACGCCTCCGCCGCGACCCGACCGTCGGCTCGCGCCACCCGTGTCGAGCCTCGCGCCCGCCCGCCGCGTCAGGCGGCGAGGTCGACGGGCCCGCCCTCGTCGCCTGCCCGAGGGCCCCCCGGCCCGCGAACGCTCCGCGCGCGCGCCCTCGGCGGCGACGAGATCGGCGACCACCCGAGCGCGGGCGGCCGGCGTCTCGGCCAGCCAATGGGCGTGGATCTCCCGTCCCGCGGTCGCGACGCCGGGGGGAAGCCGGTCCGCCGTACCGATCCACAGGAGCCGCCGTGCCCCCGCCGAACCGCGCGCGGTGATCGCCACCACCGCCCCGTCGAGGTCGCCGCTTTCGATCGGATGGTCGAGACGCGAGAACACGTAGCGCCGTCCCGAGACCCCGGTGCGGATCTCGAACCGCTCGCCGCCGGTCACCAGCCGCACGACCGGCGCCCCGGCCCGGGTCACCGCCGGCTCGCCACCCCCTCGGACGTCTCGCCCGCTCATACCCGCACCTCGTCCCGCCTTGCCTCGATCGAGAACAAAGCTAGAACACTTCTTGCGATAGCGCAAGTCCGGCCGAACGGATCAAGAACTCGTTTTCGCCGCCGCGCGGGCGAGGTAGGCCTTCCCCGCCGGCGGCAGCGGCGGCGGGTTGGGGGCCGCGAGAGCCTCGGCGATCAGCCGGTCCGTGGCGGTCTCGATCGCCACCTGCAGCTCGACGAAGACCTCCTCCGGATCACGGCCGGGCGGGATGGCGGGCAGGAACTCGACCACCAGCGTGCCGGGATGGCGATAGAAATCGTGCCGCCCCCAGAACAGGCCGGAGTTCAGCGCCACCGGCACCATCGGTACGCCGAGCTTCTCGTAGAGATGGGCGATGCCGTGCTTGTAGTGCGGCTCGGCGCCGGCCGGCCGCCGGGTGCCCTCCGGGAAGATCAGGATCTGCCGGCCGCGCGCCGCTTCCTTGCGCGCCCGCTCGGTCATGTCGGCGAGCGCCGTACGCCCGGCGCTGCGATCGACCGAGATCTGTTCGCCCTTGATCGTGTACCAGCCGAACAGCGGGATCTTGCGCAGTTCCTTCTTCATCACGAAGCTCGGCCGGTCGAAGAAGTCGATCAACGACACCGTCTCGAAGGTCGAGTGGTGCTTGGCGGCGATCAGCGCCCCGCCTTTCGGCAGGTTCTCGAGGCCGCGGATCTCGACCTTGACCCCGCCGATGGCGGTGAGCGCCCAGCGATTGATCCGCGCCCAGGTCTCGACCCCGCGCCAGAAGATCGCCTTCGGAAGGATCTCCGTCGGCAGGAGCGCGAACAACCAGAAGATCGTGTGGACGTAGAAGAAGACGTTGAAGGCGAGCGAGCGCAGGAAGACCATCGCGGGAACCCGTCGAATGAGGCGTCTCCGGCTCCGGCGCCGATCTCAGCGGAGGCTCGCCGTCGTGGCGATCTCCGAGGATCGGAACAAGCTCGCCGAGGGGCCGAACCGGGTCACGATATACTTCACGTACTCGTGCAAGAGAAGCTTCGCCGTCGTCGGATGCAGAAACCAGGTGTCGATCGCCAGATCCGGCCGCTTCACCGGCCAGGCGATCTTGGTCAGACCGGGCAGCGCCTTGTCGAGTTCGACCATCGATCGCGGCATGTGATAGGCGCTGGTCACCACGATCAGGCTGGAGAATCCGTTGGCGCGGGTCCAATCCGCCACCTCGAGCGCGTTGCCGACGGTCGTCTCCGCCCGGTGACCGAGATCGACGCAGCAGGCGAACAGCGCGTGGTCGCCGACCGTCGCCCGTTGGATGTCCTCGGCCCGCGTCGAGGGATGGACGCCGGAGATGAGGAGCCGCCGACCGCGGCCTTCCTCCAGCAGTTCGACGCCGCCCTGCACCCGATCGCGCCCGCCGGTCAGCACGACGATGGCGTCGGCGCGCGGGTCGACCGGCGCATCGGAGAGCGCCACCCGAGTGGCGAACCAGACGAAGCCGAGGCCGAAGCTGCCGAGGAGCACCGCGCCGACGAGCGCCGCGGCCATGACGGCCCGCACCGCGATCGAGCCGATCGCGCCGCGCGTCGCCCGCCGCCTTTCGCCGTTCGTCTCCGCGATGCTCGCCGCGCGACCACCTGCTATCGCTTCCTCGGTGCGAATCCTCATGAGATCCAATCTACCAGATGCCGCCTCACCGGGGATGGTCATCGTCCGCCCCTCACTCGAGCCGACCGAGGTGGCCGAGCACGGTGAAGCGCGACGTCACCGCCGTCAG
>CALMYM010000255.1 GCA_937873675.1 uncultured Alphaproteobacteria bacterium
TTCATGCAGGTCGGCGGCCCCAAGACGACGGTGCGCTACAAGCTGGCCGACATCGAGGCCTGGGAGCGCGAGCACCCCGAGGACTGCGGCATGGCGGGGCGCCGCGCCGAGGGGGGCCCGCTCGTTGCGGCGGTGGTGGCCCCCGCGCCCCATGTCGCCCGCCGTGCCGCCGATCTCGGCGCCGCGGTGATCGGCTCCGGCGCACCGCTCCTCGCCGCCGTCGATCCGACTCTCGACATCGTCGCCGCGACCCCGTTCCCGGCGATCGACACCATCGCCCGTCTGGCGCTGCCCCGCCTCGCGGTGGCGACGCCGGCCACGCCGCGTCCCTCGCCGCTCTACGTGCGTGCGCCCGACGCCAAGCCGCAGGGTGCGGCCCGCCTCGCCCGCCTCACCCCGGGCGGCCTCGCCGCGGGAGGCGCCCCATGAGCGTGTGGGACTATGCCGACTGGGTGCCCGCCTGGAACTGGTGGACCATGCCGGTCACCGTCGTCGGCGACGCACGGACCGAGGATCTCGAGCGCCTCGCCGCCATCCATGCCGCGAGCTTCCCCGGCGCGCCGTGGAGCGCCGCCGATCTCGCCGCTCTGTTGCGCGAAGAGACCGTCTTCGGCCTCGTCGTGCGCCGCGCCAACTTCTTCGGCACCCGCTCGCCGGTCGCCTTCGTCCTCGCGCGTCTGGTCGCCGGCGAGGCCGAGATCCTCACCATCGCCGTCGCGCCCCCCTATCGCCGCCACGGCTTCGCCCGCAAGTTGATGGAGCACGTCTTCCGCCGCCTCTATCACGATCGCGCCGAGACGCTGTTCCTCGAGGTCGACGCCGGCAACGAGGCGGCGCTGGCGCTCTACGGCCGCCTGCGCTTCCGAAAGGTCGGCGAACGCAAGGGCTATTACGCTCACGGCTCCGTTCCCGGCGCCACCGCGCTTGTCATGCGCGCCGATCTTCGCTAATCGCGAAACATCGCCCCCGTTTCAGGAGGTCGCCCGTGACCCGAACGACCAACGCCGATGGCGAAACCCATCCCGACGACACCAATCTCGAAGATCGGTGCGTCGCCGCCGGCATGCGTATGACCGACCAGCGTCGCGTCATCGCCCGCGTCATCGAGACCTCGCTCGATCATCCCGACGTCGAGGAGCTGCATCGGCGCGCCGCGGCGATCGACAGGCGCATCTCGATCTCCACCGTCTACCGGACGGTGAAGCTGTTTGAGGACACCGGCATCATCGAGCGCCACGACTTCCGTGACGGCCGCTCGCGCTACGAGACCGTGTCGGACGACCATCACGATCACCTGATCGATCTCCGGTCCGGTAAAGTGGTCGAATTCCGCAACTCCGACATCGAGAAGCTGCAGCAGCTGATCGCCCGCGAACTCGGCTTCAAGCTGGTCGATCACCGGCTCGAGCTCTACGGCGTGCCGCTCGACGACGACCAGTCGTGACCCGATGAGACGCTTCGCCGCCGCGGTGGCCCTGACCAGACTGACGGCGATCACCGCGGTGGCCCTGCCGCTGCAGATGCTGGCGGTCCGGGCGAACTGGCGGTTGGCGTCGACGTTGCCGGTCTGGTGGCACCGCCGCGCTCTCGAGGCTCTCGCCACCCGCATCCGCATCACCGGCGCGCCGGTCGTCGACCGGCCGCTGCTGGTGACACCCAACCATTCCTCCTGGATCGACATCCCGGTCATCGCCTCGCTGATGCCGATCTCCTTCGTCGCCAAGGCGGAAGTGGCCGAATGGCCGCTCTTCGGTCTCTTCGCCAAGCTGCAGCGCACCGTCTTCGTCGACCGCACCCGCCGCACCGCCACCGGCTCGGCGGCGAGCGAACTCGGCGGCCGCCTCGCCGACGGCGACTGCATGGTGCTGTTCCCCGAAGGCACCTCCTGGCGCGGTGACGAGGTGCTGCCGTTCCGCTCCGCCCTGCTCGGCGCGGCGCGCAACGCCATCCTCCACGGCGGCCACGAGCGCGTCTGGGTGCAGCCGCTGACCATCGCCTACAAGCGCCTCGGCGGCCTGCCGATCGGCCGCGCCGAACGCGCCCGCGTCGGCTGGTACGGCGACACCGAACTGCCGGGCCATCTCTGGGGCATCTTCCTCGCCGGCGGCCTCGACGTCGAAGTGATCTGGGGCGAGGCGCTGCCCTTCGACGAGACCACCAACCGCAAGAAACTCGCCGCCGATCTCGAAGCCACCGTCCGGCGTGACCTTCTCGCCGCGCTGAGGCCGTGACGAACGTCATCGCATCGTCATGGCCGCGGATTGTTGTTCTCGAGGTCCGTGATCCGCGCTAGAGGTGGCGTCGAACGACCCCGGTCGAGACGCCTCGCGTCGCGACGGGTGACGAGACGATGCGGGTATCGAGCGTGGTGCGAGGCGATCCGCCGGGGACCCTCGCGGAAGGTGAGATGAGCGACGACAGGAAAGTCTTCCTCAAGACCTACGGCTGCCAGATGAACGTCTACGACAGCGAGCGTATGGCGGACACCCTGGCGCCGAACGGTTGGGTCGAGGCGGCGAGCGCCGAGGAGGCGGACCTCGTCATCCTCAACACCTGCCACATCCGCGAGAAGGCGTCGGAGAAGGTCTATTCCGAGCTCGGCCGCCTGCGTGTGCTCAAGGGCGAGAAGGCGGAACGCGGCGAGAAACTGATGGTCGCCGTCGCCGGCTGCGTCGCTCAGGCCGAAGGCGTCGAGATCGCCCGCCGTGCCCCCGTCGTCGACATGGTCTTCGGCCCCCAGAGCTATCACCGACTGCCGGAGCTCCTGACCCGCGCCGACAACGGCTCGCGCGTCGTCGAGACCGAGTTCCCGGTCGAGGACAAGTTCGACCACCTCGCTCCCGCCTCGCGGGCGAAGACGGTCGCCCGTGGATTGACCGCCTTCCTCACCGTGCAGGAGGGCTGCGACAAGTTCTGCACCTTCTGTGTCGTCCCCTACACCCGCGGCGTCGAGACCTCGCGGCCGGTCGACCGCATCGTCGCCGAGGCCGAGCGTCTGGCCGAGGCCGGGGTGCGCGAGGTGACGCTGCTCGGGCAGAACGTCAACGGCTATCACGGTCAGGGACCCGACGGCGAAGCCTGGAGCCTGGCGAAGCTGGTGCGCCGTCTCGCCGAGGTGCCCGGCCTCGACCGCATCCGCTACACCACCTCGCATCCCCGCGACCTCACCGACGACCTGATCGAGGCGCACCGCGATCTGCCGCAGCTGATGCCCTGGCTGCATCTGCCGGTGCAGTCCGGTTCCGACCGCATCCTCGCGGCGATGAACCGCCGCCACACCGCCGCCGACTATCTCCGCCTCGTCGAGCGCATCCGCGCCGCCCGCCCCGACATCGCCATGTCCGGCGACTTCATCGTCGGCTTCCCCGGCGAAACCGAAGAGGACTTCCGGGCGACGCTGACGCTCGTCGAGGAGGTCGGCTACGCCTCCGCCTTCACCTTCAAATATTCCGCCCGCCCCGGCACCCCGGCAGCGGCGGAGACCGACCAGCTCGCCGACGCCGTCAAGGTCGAGCGGCTCCACCGCCTCCAGGCGCTCATCGACCGCCAGACCGCCGACTTCAACGCCTCGCGTCTCGGCATGGTGATGGACGTGCTGCTCGAGAAGCCGGGCCGCAAGAAGGGCCAGCTCGGCGGCCGTTCGCCCTGGCTCCAGGCGGTTCACGTCGAGGCGCCGGCCGAGCTTCTCGGCCGCATCGTGCCGGTCCGCGTCGACGCCGTCGGCGCCAATTCGCTCTCCGCCGTGCTCATCGACCCGCCGGCCCCTCACTCCCGAGGAGATCACCGTTGACCACACCCGAGCGCCCGTCGACTGCGAAGTTCCCGGTGACGGGCCATGCCTCGGATCTCACCCATGTGGTCCTCACCTTCGACGACAACCGGTTGGTCTCCGATCTCTTCGGCCAGTTCGACCAGAACCTCGCCGAGATCGAGCGCCGCCTGCACGTCGCCCTCGTCGCCCACGGCAATCAGGTGACGGTGAAGGGCGGCCACGAGGCCTGTGACGCCGCCCGCCGGGTGCTCGAGAGCCTGTGGGAGCGCTTGCAGTCCGGCCTCGAGATCCACCCCGGCGACGTCGACGGCGCCATTCGCATGGCCGAGGCGGAAGAGGAACAGCTGCCGCTGCCGACCCTCGAGCCCAAGGCCCGCTTCACCCCCGCCACCATCTCGACCCGCCGCAAGACGGTCTCGGCCCGCACCCCGGCGCAGGACGCCTACGTCCGCGCCATGGGACGCTCCGACCTCGTCTTCGGCATCGGCCCGGCCGGCACCGGCAAGACCTATCTCGCCGTCGCCTATGCCGCCGCCCTGATCGAACGCGGCGACGTCGACCGGCTGATCCTGTCGCGTCCGGCGGTCGAGGCCGGCGAACGTCTCGGCTTCCTGCCCGGCGACATGAAGGAGAAGGTCGATCCCTATCTGCGCCCGCTCTACGACGCGCTCTACGACATGATGCCGGCCGAGAAGGTCGAGCGCGGCCTGCAGTCCGGCATGATCGAGGTGGCGCCGCTCGCCTTCATGCGCGGTCGCACCCTGTCCAACGCGGTGGTGCTGCTCGACGAGGCGCAGAACTGCACGACCATGCAGATGAAGATGTTCCTCACCCGCTTGGGCGAGAACTCCAAGATGATCGTCACCGGCGATCCGACCCAGGTCGACCTGCCGTCCGGCACCCGCTCGGGCCTCGTCGATGCCCTCGAGATCCTCTCCGGCATGGAGGGGATGATCCGGGTCAACTTCACCGAGAAGGACGTGGTTCGCCACGAGCTCGTCGCCCGCATCGTCAAGGCCTACGACGACGCCTCGCGCGACAAGCTCGCCGCCGAACGTGAACAGCGCGAGCGCTGGGCCGCCGAGCGCGATGCCCGTCTCGCCGCCGAACGCGACATGCGCGCCGACAACGAGCGCGACCTGCGCGACAAATACGGCATCGACACCCGCCCCGGCGGCGGAGGCCGCTCGTGACCGCCACCCCCGCGATCGCCGTCGACATCGCCGTCGAGGTCGAGGCCTGGGGCGACGAGGCGCGTTGGCGCCCGCTCGCCGAGAAGGTCGCCGCGGCGATCGCGCAACGGCCCGAGCTGATCGTCCCCGACGATGCCGAACTGTCGCTGGTCCTGACCGACGACGCCCGCATCCGCGTCCTCAATCGCGACTGGCGCGACAAGGACAAGCCGACCAACGTCCTCTCCTTCCCGGCGGCCGACGCCGACGCCGAGGACCCCGGCCCCCTCCTCGGCGACGTGGTCGTCGCTCACGAGACCACCACCCGTGAAGCGGCGGAGGAAGGGAAGACCTTCGAGGACCATTTCACCCATCTCCTCGTCCACGGCCTCCTGCATCTCTTCGGTTTCGACCACGAGAGCGACGAGGAGGCGGAGGAGATGGAGGCGCTGGAGACCGAGATCCTCGCCGGCCTCGGCATCGCCGACCCCTACGCGGAAGATTGACCGGATCGGCGCTTCGACCGACCGGGGTCCGTCCCGATTCGGAAGACCGGTGAATTGACAGGCCCGCCCGCCCCGCCGCACCATGACCAGACCCCGGTTCGAAATCGACCGGCCACGAGAGACACGAGAGAGATGAGCGACGCGCATTCCCAGAGTACCGGCGCCGCGGGTGAGGGTTCGCAACGGACCGAGACCCGTGGCGAGGCCTCCGAACGATCGACCGAGAGCTGGATCGATCGATTGCGCACGGCGGTGGGGTGGAAATCGTCGCCCGCCGCCCTCCGAGCCGATCTCGAGAGCGCCCTGGAGGAGACCGCGACGTCCGACGACGGCGGCTTCTCGACCGAAGAACGGGCGATGATCCGCAACATCCTGCGGCTGCGCGAGACCCGCGTCGACGACGTCATGATCGCCCGCGCCGAGATCGAGGGCATCGACGAGGACACCACCCTCGACCGCGTCGTGCTGCGTTTCATGGACAGCGGCCATTCCCGCATGCCGGTCTATCGCGACAGCCTCGACGAGGCGGTCGGCATGATCCACATCCGCGATCTGATGAGCCACATCGCCCGCACCTCGATGGTGGCCGAGCCGGCGGAGGGCGCCTCGAACGTCGATCTCGCCCGGGCCGACCTCACGGTGCGCCTCGCCGATGCCGGCCTGGTGCGCCCGGTGCTCTTCGTCCCCGGCTCGATGCCGGCCACCGACCTGCTCGCCCGCATGCAGCAGAACCGCATCCAGATGGCCCTGGTCATCGACGAATACGGCGGTGTCGACGGCCTCGTCAGCCTCGAGGACATCGTCGAGACGGTCGTCGGCGACATCGAGGACGAGCACGACGTCGAGGAGGACGCGGCGATCGTCGCCACCGGGCCGGACCAGTGGGTGGCCGACGCGCGCGCCGAGCTCGAGGAGGTCGCCGCGGCGATCGGCGTCGATCTCTCCGGGCTCGGTCTCGACGAGGAGGTCGAGACCCTCGGCGGCCTCGTCGTGTCGCTCGTCGGCCGGGTGCCGACCGTCGGCGAGTTGCTGCATCTGGAGGAGTTGCCCGCGTTCTCCGTCGAAGTGCTCGACGCCGACGCCCGTCGCCTCAAGCGCCTGCGCCTCGGCCGTATCGTCTCCGACGCCGCCTGATCGCGGGATCGCCCATCGCGGCGTTGTCACGACACCGCCGCGAATGCGACGCATGGGGGCGCGGCCGCCGACGTGGCGGTTGCTTCCGGCCCACCCGTGTCGGGGTTGGACCGGGGCGGAAAGCCCGAACGGCTCTCCCACGGCGTGACCCTGCTCTGGGGCTGGCGACGGACCCTGGTGGTCGCCGGCGCCGGCGCCCTCGCCGCCCTCGCCCAGGCGCCGTTCCACGCCTTCCCGGTGCTGTGGATCTCCTTCCCCGTCCTTGTTTGGGCGCTCGACGGTGCGGTGGAGCTGAAGAAGACGGGTTCGCTCGCCCGTCTCGGCCCGGCCTTCCGGGTCGGCTGGGCCTTCGGAACCGGATGGTTCCTCGCCGGCCTGTGGTGGATCGGCGCCGCCTTCACCGTGGATCTCGCCCAGTTCGGCTGGATGATCCCCTTCGCCCTCGCCGTCCTGTCGATCGGCCTCGGCCTCTTCCACGGGCTCGCCACGGCGATCGCCCGCCTCCTGTGGTCGGACGGCCCCGGCCGCATCGTCGCCCTCGCCATCGGCTTCTTCCTCGCCGATTGGGCGCGCGGCCACGTGCTCACCGGCTTTCCCTGGAACCTCGTCGGCTACGGCCTCGCCGCCAACGGCCCGATGATGCAGGTGGCGTCGCTGGTCGGCGGCTACGGTCTGACGCTTCTCGCCGTGCCGATCTTCGCCGCCCCGGCGGTGCTGGCGCGCGGTGATCGCACCGATCGCCGCTTCTTCGCCGCCGCAGCGGCGCTGTTCGTCACCGTCGTCGGCTTCGGCGTCGTTCGCCTCGCGTCGACCCCGACCGAATTCGTCCCCGGCGTGCGCTTCCGCATCGTCCAGCCGGCGATCGACCAGTGGAAGAAGTGGAAGCCGGAGTTCAAGACCGAAACCGTCGAACGCTACGCCGAGCTCTCCGCCGGTCCCGCGCAGGATGTGCCGGCCGCCGGCGCCCTGGCGAGCGATCTCAGGCCCGGCCTTTCCGCCGGAACCATGGCGTCGACCCACGGCACCGGCCGCCTGCCGGCCGGCATCACCCATCTGGTGTGGCCGGAATCGGCGTTTCCCTTCGTCCTCACCGACGAGCCCTGGGCGCTCTCCACCATCGCCGAGCTGATCGGTGATCGCACCACCCTTCTGACCGGCGCCGTTCGGGTCGAGGCGCCTTCGGCCGGCGAGATCCGGGCGCGCTGGTACAACTCGATCTTCGCCCTCGGTCCCGGCGCCGAGGTGCTCGCCGCCTACGACAAGGTCCATCTCGTCCCGTTCGGCGAGTATCTGCCGTTCCAGGACGTCGCCGAGAGCCTCGGCCTGCGCCAGCTCACCCACCTGCGCGGCGGTTTCACACCCGGACCGCGCCGGCGCACCGTCGAGATCCCCGGTACGCCGCCCTTCTCGGCGCAGGTCTGTTACGAGGTGATCTTCCCCGGCGAGGTGACCGATCCCGCCCATCGCCCCGATTGGATCCTCAACGTCACCAACGACGCCTGGTACGGCATGACCCCGGGTCCCTGGCAGCATTACCATCAGGCCCGGTTGCGCGCCGTCGAAGAGGGACTGCCGGTGGTGCGCGCCGCCAACAACGGCGTCTCCGCCGCCATCGATCCGCTCGGCCGAATCGTCGCGCGCCTGACGCTCGGCGCGGTGGGCGCCCTGGATTTCGACCTGCCGCGCCCGGTGTCGGCGACGATCGCTTCGCGCTGGGGTGAAAAGATCGCCTGGGTGCTCGTATCGATCGCCTTTGCGGCAATTCTTTATAGAAGACGTAACCGTTCGCTCGAGTAAGAGCGTTGACACCGTCCTTCACCGATCACAATGTTCGGTGTGCGGTGGACCGGATGGACAGGTCAGGGTCGAAACCGCCTCGTTCGGATGTCCCGGCCGAGATCGCCACAATGGATGGCGTGATCTTCGGGATTTTGGCGACCCTCCGAACCAGATGTCGTATCCGGCGCAGATCGGACCGGCACGACCTGTCATTTAAAACCGGTAAATGAGAAAAAGGTGCCGATATGGCAAGCAAGAAATCCCCGAATCCGATCGATATACACGTCGGTAGCCGAGTCAGGTTGCGGCGGATGATGCTCGGAATGAGCCAGGAGAAGCTCGGCGAACATCTTGGAATCACCTTTCAGCAGATCCAGAAGTACGAGAAGGGTACCAATCGTATCGGCGCCAGCCGGCTGCAGGCGATCGCCCGTGTACTTTCCGTGCCGGTCGCTTTCTTCTTCGAAGACGCTCCGGGCCTGGCGCCCGTCGCCGGCGACCAGGGCTTCGAGGATCAGGCCTCGACCTCCTACGTCGTCGACTTCCTGTCGTCGTCGGAAGGTCTGGCGCTGAACAAGGCCTTCATCCGCATCAAGGATCCGAAGCAGCGCCGCAAGGTGGTCGAACTCGTCAAGGCGATGGCCGGCGACGAGGACGAGTGACGCGCGAAGATGTCGCTCGAGACATCGTGATCGGCGAACGCCCGGGGTCCGTCGTACCCCCGGGCGTTCTTCGTTCCGGTTGCCTCTCTTCTCGGCGGCTCGGCCGACCGTTCGGCTTGACCCTGGCGCGGCTCGACTGCTAAACGGAGCCGCCTTTTCCGTAGGCGCGCACGGCGTTCCGGGGTGAGGCTCGCCTTTGTGGCGGATGTCCCGACCCGAGCTCATTTCCTACACGCGATCGGCGGCGGATCTGGGCGTTTCCAGCAGAGGAAACGAAGACGTGTCTCGTTCGAGCTATCTGTTCACCTCCGAATCCGTCTCCGAAGGCCATCCCGACAAGGTCTGCGACCGCATCTCCGACGAGATCGTCGACGCCTTCTTCCGGCTCGGACCCGAGCTCGGCTGGGATCCGGCGCATCTGCGCGTCGCCGCCGAGACGTTGGCCACCACCAACCGCGTGGTGATCGCCGGCGAGACCCGCGGCCCCGCCGGCATCACCCACGACCTGCTGCGCCATCTCGCCCGCCTCGCCATCCGCGACATCGGCTACGAGCAGGACGGCTTCCACTGGGAGACCGCCGACATCGCCGTGCATCTGCACGCCCAGTCGGCCGACATCGCCCAGGGCGTCGACGCCGCCGGCAACAAGGACGAGGGCGCCGGCGACCAGGGCATCATGTTCGGCTACGCCTGCCGCGAGACGCCGGAGCTGATGCCGGCGCCGATCTACTACGCCCACAAGATCCTCGAGGACCTCGCGATCGCCCGCAAGTCCGGCAAGGGTCCGGCCGCGGTGCTCGGTCCCGACGCCAAGAGCCAGGTGACCGTCGCCTACGACAACGGCAAGGCGGTGCGCGCCCAGCAGATCGTGCTCTCGACCCAGCATCTCGACGAGACGCTGTCGTCGGCCGACATCCGTGCCATCGTCGAGCCCTTCATCCGCACCACGCTGCCCGACGGCTGGATCGACGCGGACACCATCTGGCACGTCAACCCGACCGGCAAGTTCGTCATCGGCGGTCCGGACGGCGACTGCGGTCTGACCGGCCGCAAGATCATCGTCGACACCTACGGTGGCGCGGCCCCGCACGGCGGTGGTGCCTTCTCCGGCAAGGACCCGACCAAGGTCGACCGCTCGGCGGCTTACGCGGCGCGGTATCTCGCCAAGAACGTGGTCGCCGCCGGTCTCGCCGATCGCTGCACCATCCAGCTCGCCTACGCCATCGGCGTCTCCCAGCCGCTCGCCGTCTACTGCGACCTGCACGGCACCGGCAACGTCGACGAGGCGAAGATCGAGAAGGCGGCGCGCGAGGTGATGAACCTCTCTCCGCGCGGCATCCGCGAGCACCTCGGCCTGCTGGCGCCGATCTACGCCCGCACCTCGGCCTACGGCCACTTCGGCCGCCATGCGCAGACCGACGGCGGCTTCTCCTGGGAGAAGACCGACCTCGTCGCCGCGCTGAAGACCGCCGTCGGCGCCTGACGCCGGGAGTGAGACGATTCGGGGCGCACGCGGGGGATCCCTCGCGTGCGCCCCTTCCTTTCGAGGACCGCCACCTCATGTCCGGACCGACCGAACCCACCGACGCCGCCGCCGAAGAGGCCGCCCGCGCCCACGCCTTCTACGGCCGCCGCAAGGGCAAGCCGCTGCGCATCGGTCAGGCGACGGCGATCGCCGATCTCCTGCCGCGCCTCGCCGTCGACGTCGCGCAGGCGCCGATCGAACCGCGACGGCTGTTCGATCACCCGATCGACGACGTCTGGGTGGAGAGCGGCTTCGGCGGCGGCGAACATCTGATCGAGACGGCGAAGGCGAACCCGTCGGGCGGCTTCATCGGCGTCGAGCCCTTCGTCAACGGCATGGCCAAGGCGCTGGTGGCGATCCACGAGGCCGAACTCGACCCCCGGATCCGTCTGCATCACGCCGATTCGATCCTGCTCCTCGATGCCCTCGCGCCCGCTTCGATCGGTCGATTCTACCTGCTCTATCCCGATCCCTGGCCGAAGAAGCGCCACTGGAAGCGCCGCTTCGTCGAGCGCGACAACCTCGATCGCATCGCCCGGGTGCTGCGCCCCGGCGGCGAATTCCGTTTCGCTTCGGATTGGGCGCATTACGTCGAATGGACGCTGAAGCGCGTCCTCGACCATCCCGCCTTCGTCTGGACCGCCGAAGTCGCCGACGACTGGCGAAAGCCCTGGGCCGGCTGGCCGGGCACCCGTTACGAGGAAAAAGCGATCCGCGAGGGCCGCACTCCGGCCTACCTGGTGTTCCGGCGGGTGTGAGCGCGGCTCGGGTCGTCCGGTTCGAGACGTGCCGCGCGGCGGAGAGCCCTGGGGAGCGTCGATCGGGTGCGATTTCGAGGAAATCCGCGGCGAAGACTTGCCTTTCCCCCGGGATCTGACTTATAAGCCCCTCCAAGCACGAAATTCTCAGATCGTCCTCGTGACGAAACGAGAGTGGGTCCCCGACGGGTCCCGCTCTTTCGGTGTTGGCCTCACGCCGGACCGACGTTCCACGAAGCGATCGAACCATCGGGACGAACGACACTGACGACGCGCAACGAACCCCGCCTGATCCACGAGACCGGCCTCGACGCCCGC
Organism: uncultured Alphaproteobacteria bacterium; assembly: GCA_937873675.1. Taxonomy (GTDB): domain Bacteria; phylum Pseudomonadota; class Alphaproteobacteria; order Rhizobiales; family Ancalomicrobiaceae; genus CALBKH01. Next base: position 11,627 of record CALMYM010000255.1, read on the forward strand.
ATTGACGCCCCCGCCGTGCCGGTGATCGAAGATCACGGGTATGGTCTCGTCCGCGTGAAGTGCTCGGGTCGCAACGGCTTCACCGTCCAGATCATGGCCGAGCGCCCCGACGGCACCATCGGCGTCGACGACTGCGAGCAGATCAGCCGCAATCTGGCGCCCGTGATCGACGCCGAAGATCCGGTCGATCGCGCCTACCATCTGGAAGTGTCCTCGCCCGGCATCGACCGGCCGCTGGTGCGTCGCTCCGATTTCGAGCGCTGGGCCGGTCACGTCGCCAAGATCGAGCTGGAACAGAGCCACGAGGGCCGCCGCCGTATCCGCGGGCTGCTCGTCGGCGTGAAGGACGACACCTTCGGGGTGAAGCTCGAAGGCGTCGCCGAGGGCGAACCCGACACCGTCTGGATGCCGCTGGATCTCCTGGCGGACGCCCGGCTGGTGCTCACCGACGATCTCGTCGCCGCCTCGCTGAAGGCGGCCAAGCGACAGGCCCGTACGGATCTCGACGACGTCGAGGATCCGGCGGTCCACTGAGAAGGACGACACGTGCCCGATCCGTGATCGGGCCGCGAGGGAGAAGACGATGGCAGTCAGCGCCAACAGACTGGAACTCCTCCAGATCGCCGATGCGGTCGCGCGTGAGAAGGTGATCGATCGCAAGATCGTGCTCGCCGCGATGGAGGACGCCATCCAGAAGGCCGCGCGCTCGCGCTACGGGTCCGAGACCGAGGTCCGCGCCGAGATCAACCCGAAGACCGGCGAGATCAAGCTGCAGCGCCTGCTCGAGGGGGTCGAGGTCTTCGAGAACCCGGCGACCCAGATCCCGCTCGCCGACGCCCGGCT
>CALMYM010000256.1 GCA_937873675.1 uncultured Alphaproteobacteria bacterium
GACACGGCGTGGGACCTCACAAGGCGCACCTTCGCCTATACCAACCACACGCTGCTGCCGGAGGCGCTGGAAAGCTGGCCGGTGCCGCTCCTGGAGCGGCTGCTGCCGCGCCACATGCAGATCATCTACCTGATCAACGCGCTGCATCTCGACGAGTTGAAGAAGTCGCGCGAGGGCATCGACGGTGGGCTCCTGTCGGCTCTGTCGATCATCGACGAGCAGGGCGGGCGCCGCGTCCGCATGGGCCATCTCGCCTATCTCGGATCGCACAAGGTCAACGGCGTTTCGGCGCTGCACTCCGACCTGATGAAGGTCACGGTGTTCCGCGACCTCAACGCCGCCTATCCGAACCGGATCGTCAACAAGACCAACGGCATCACCTTCCGCCGCTGGCTGCACCAGTCGAACCCGGGCCTGAAGAACCTGCTGGTCGAGACGATCGGCTCGAAGGTGCTCGACGACGAAAAGGAACTGCCGAAGCTCGCGGCCTTCGTCGACGACGCGTCCTTCCAGGACAAGTTCGCGGCGGTGAAGCTCCTCAACAAGGAGCGCCTCGCCCGGCTCATCCGTGACCGGCTTGAGGTGCGGGTCGATCCGCACGCGCTCTTCGACGTGCAGATCAAGCGCATCCACGAGTACAAGCGCCAGCTCCTCAACATCCTCGAGACCATCGCCGTCTACGACGCCATGCGGGCGCAGCCGACGCGCGACTGGATCCCGCGGGTGAAGATCTTCGCCGGCAAGGCGGCGGCCTCCTATGCCCAGGCGAAGCTGATCATCAAGCTCGCCAACGACGTGGCCAAGGTGGTCAATTCCGACCCGACGCTGCGCGGCCTGCTCAAGGTCGTGTTCCTGCCGAACTACAACGTGTCGCTCGCCGAGCAGATCATCCCGGCCGCCGATCTCTCCGAGCAGATCTCGACCGCCGGCATGGAAGCCTCGGGCACCGGCAACATGAAGTTCGGTCTCAACGGGGCGCTCACCATCGGCACGCTCGACGGCGCCAACGTCGAGATGAAGGAGCACGTCGGCGACGACAACATCTTCATCTTCGGCCTGACGGCGGAGGAGGTCGAGGCGCGCCGGGCCCAGGGCATCGACAGCCGCGAGACCATCGCCAAGTCGTCGATTCTCGCCGAGGTGCTCGACGCCATCGGCTCGGGGGTGTTCTCTCCGGGCGAACCCGATCGGTACAAGCCCCTGGTCGACGCGCTCACCTACCACGACTACTTCATGGTGACGGCCGACTTCGAGAGCTACTATGCCACCCAGCGCACCGTGTTCCGCAAATGGCGGGATCAGGCGGCGTGGCGGCGGTCCGCGGCGCTCAACACCGCGCACATGGGGTGGTTCTCCTCGGATCGGACGATCTCGGAATATGCCGAGGACATCTGGAATGTCCCGGTCTATCCGGTTTCGGGGTGATCGCGCACGATCGGGCGGCGACATGGCGGCCGAAGACCGGCGGGGTCTTCGGTTCCTGAACAGGGTGGAGGACGGCGGAGTGTTCCGCCGTCGCGGATCCACCGAACGGGGGGCGCGATGGGCGACCGAGTGTGGAAGGCGGCGCGAGCCGACGTCGAGGCGATCGTCGCGGGTCGGCACGGAGATCCCTTCGGGGTGCTCGGCCGGCACGGGACCGCGGCGGCGCCGGTGGTGCGGGCCTTCGTGCCGCACGCCGAATATCTCGAGGTGATCGATGCCGAGGGCGAGGTGCTCGCCCGGCTCGAGCGGCGGGACGACGCCGGCTTCTTCGAAGGCGTGGTGGAGCCGTGGGCCGGGGCGGGCGATCGTCCGTCCTATCGGCTGCGCGCCACCAACCGTTCGGCGTCCTGGGAACTCCACGATCCCTATTCCTTCGGGCCGGTGCTGGGACCGGTCGACGACCATCTGTTGGTCGAGGGCACCCACCGGACGCTCTACGAGCGGCTCGGCGCGCAGGTCACGACCCACGAGGGGGTCGAGGGTGTCAATTTCGCGGTGTGGGCGCCGAACGCGGTGCGGGTCTCGGTGGTCGGCGACTTCAACGCCTGGGACGGCCGGCGCCATCAGATGCGCAAGCGCGTCGACAGCGGCATCTGGGAGATCTTCGCGCCGGGCGTCTCGATCGGCACCGCCTACAAATACGAGATCGTCGCGGCCGACGGGCGGCTCCTGCCGCTCAAGGCCGATCCCTTCGGTTTCGCCGGCGAGATGCGGCCTTCGACCGCCTCGGTGGTGGCGAAGATCGACGACTTCGTGTGGACCGACGACGCCTGGATGACGGCGCGGCCGGGCGATGCGCGGCGGCGGCCGATGTCGATCTACGAGGTCCATCTCGGCTCGTGGGAGCGCGGGCCGGACGGGCGCTTCCTGACCTGGGACGAACTGGCGGCGCGGTTGATCCCCTACGCCGTCGATCTCGGCTTCACCCATCTCGAGCTCCTGCCGGTCAGCGAGCATCCGCTCGACGCCTCCTGGGGCTATCAGCCGATCGGCCTCTTCGCGCCGACCCGGCGCTTCGGCGAGCCGGCCGGTTTCGCCCGCTTCGTCGACGCCGCGCACGTCGCCGGCCTCGGCATCATCCTCGACTGGGTGCCGGCGCATTTCCCCACCGACGAGCACGGGCTGAGGGAATTCGACGGCGGACCGCTCTACGAACACGCCGATCCCCGGCGCGGCTTCCATCCCGACTGGAACACGGCGATCTACGATTTCGGCCGGGCCGAAGTGCTGTCGATGCTGTGCGCCAACGCGCTGTTCTGGCTCGACCGCTATCACGTCGACGGGCTCCGGGTGGATGCCGTCGCCTCGATGCTCTACCTCGACTATTCGCGCAAAGAGGGCGAGTGGCTGCCCAACGAGGACGGTGGGCGCGACAATCGCGAGGCGGTGGCATTCCTGCGGCGGGTCAACGAACTCGTCTACGGGCGCGAGGACGGCGCGATCACCATCGCCGAGGAATCGACCGCCTGGCCGGGCGTGTCGCAGCCGGTCTTCGCCGGCGGTCTCGGCTTCGGCTTCAAGTGGAACATGGGCTGGATGCACGACACGCTCGACTACATGTCGCGCGAGGCGGTCCATCGCCGTTGGCATCACGACCAGCTGACCTTCGGCCTGCTCTACGCCTTCGCCGAGAATTTCGTCCTGCCGCTCAGCCACGACGAGGTGGTGCACGGCAAGGGCTCGCTGATCGGCAAGATGTCGGGCGACCACTGGCAGAAGTTCGCGGCGCTGAGAGCCTACTACGGCTACATGTGGGCCCATCCGGGCAAGAAGCTCCTGTTCATGGGCCAGGAGTTCGGCCAGTGGGCGGAGTGGAACCACGACCGCGGCCTCGACTGGCACCTGACGGCGCACGGCGAGCACAAGGGGCTGCAGAACCTGATCCGCGACCTCAATCGCGTCTACCGCACGTCGCCGGCGCTGCATGCGCGCGACTGCGAGCAGGAGGGGTTCCGCTGGATCGTGGTCGAGGATCGCGATCAGTCGGTCTACGCCTTCGCCCGCTTCGGCGAGTGGGGCGACAAACCGATCGTCGTGGTCTCCAACTTCACGCCGGTGCCGCGCGATCCCTACCGGATCGGGTTCCCGATGGCGGGACGCTGGCGCGAGATCGTCAACACCGACGCGGCCTGTTACGGCGGCTCCAATCTCGGCAACGGCGGCGTGATCCACGCGCGCACCGAAGAGAGCCACGGGATGCCGGCCGCGGCGGAAATCCTGGTGCCGCCGGCGGCGACGGTGATCTTCGAATACGACGGCGAATGAGAATGTGACTCCGGAACGCGGAGAGGAGGGAAGCGATGACCAAGAAGCCGATGCCGGCTCCCGTGAAGACGGGAGCGAGCGGTCCGCTGGCGCGTCACGCCATGGCTTACGTGCTGGCCGGTGGCCGCGGATCGCGTCTGATGGAACTGACCGATCGACGCGCCAAGCCGGCGGTCTATTTCGGCGGCAAGTCGCGGATCATCGACTTCGCCCTGTCGAACGCGCTGAACTCCGGCATCCGCCGCTTCGGCGTCGCGACCCAGTACAAGGCGCACTCGCTGATCCGCCATCTGCAACGCGGTTGGAACTTCCTGCGTCCCGAACGCAACGAGAGCTTCGACATCCTGCCGGCGTCGCAGCGCGTGTCGGAAGAGTCCTGGTATGCCGGCACGGCGGACGCGGTCTATCAGAACCTCGACATCATCAAGGACTCCGATCCGAAGTACATGATCATCCTGGCGGGTGATCACATCTACAAGATGGACTACGAGAAGATGCTGCAGCAGCACGTCGAGCAGGGCGCCGACGTGACCATCGGCTGCCTGGAGGTCTCCAAGGAGGAGGCCACCGGCTTCGGCGTCATGCACGTCGACGAGAACGACCGTATCTTCGCCTTCGTCGAGAAGCCCAAGGATCCGCCGACCATGCCGGGCAGCGACGACCGCTGTCTGGCGTCGATGGGCATCTACGTCTTCGAGGCGAGCTTCCTGTGGGATCAGCTCGAGCGCGATGCCGCCGATCCGCATTCGGCGCACGACTTCGGCAAGGACATCATCCCCTACATCGTCAAGCACGGCAAAGCCGTCGCCCACCACTTCTCCAAGTCCTGCGTCCGCTCGCGGCAGGAATCGGCGTCCTATTGGCGCGACGTCGGCACGGTCGACGCCTATTGGGAGGCCAACATCGACCTCACCGACGTGGTCCCGGAACTCGACCTCTACGACAGCGAGTGGCCGATCTGGACCTACGGCGAGATCACCCCGCCGGCGAAGTTCGTCCACGACATCGACGGACGGCGCGGCTCGGCGGTCTCGTCGCTGGTGTCGGGCGGCTGCATCGTGTCGGGCGCCTTCCTCAAGCGGTCGTTGCTGTTCACCGGCGTCCGGGTCAATTCCTATTCGATGGTGGAGAACACCGTCATCCTGCCGCAGAGTTCGGTCGGACGCGGTTGCCGGCTGCGCAACGTCGTGGTCGACGCGCGTGTCACCATTCCCGACGGACTGGTGGTGGGCGAGGATCCGGAGCTCGACGCCAAGCGATTCCGCCGCACCGACAAGGGCATCTGCCTGATCACCCAGCCGATGATCGATCTTCTGGGGCGGTGAACAACCGGGCGAAGAACTCGGACGAGGAGGGGGATCCCATGTCGGCACTCGAGGTCCTCTCGGTCGTCTCGGAGGTCTATCCGCTGGTCAAGACCGGCGGACTGGCCGACGTCGCCGGCGCGCTGCCGGGGGCTCTGGCGCAGGAAGGGGTGGCGGTGCGCACCCTGGTGCCGGGCTATCCGGCGGTGAAGGCGGCGCTCGAGAAGCCCAAGGTGGTGATGAAGATCGCCGACCTCTTCGGCGGCTCGGCCAAGGTGGTGAGCGGGCGGGCCGCCGGGCTCGACCTCTTCGTGATCGATGCGCCGCATCTCTACGATCGGCCGGGCAACCCCTATCACGACGCCGACGGGGAGGACTGGCCCGACAATCCCTTCCGTTTCGCCGCCCTCGCCAAGGTCGCGGCCGAGATCGGGCTCGGCGGGGCGGGCGGCTTCAAGCCGGCGGTGGTCCACACCCACGACTGGCAGACCGGGCTGACCGCCGCCTACATGGAATACGACGGGCGTAAGCGGCCGGGCACGGTCGCCACCATCCACAACCTCGCCTTCCAGGGGCAGTACCCCAAGGACATGCTGGCGGCGCTGCATCTGCCGGATCACGCCTGGGGGGTCGAGGGAGTCGAATACTACGACACCATCGGCTTCCTCAAAGCCGGCTTGCGGATGTCGGACCGGATCACCACGGTGTCGCCGACCTATGCCGCCGAGATCCGCACCGGCGAGGGCGGCATGGGGCTCTCGGGGCTCCTCTCGGGGCGCTCCGACGTCGTCCACGGCATCCTCAACGGCATCGACACCGAGGTCTGGAACCCGGCGACCGATCCGCTGCTGGCGGCACATTTCGACGCGGCTTCGCCGTCGTCGCGGCGGCCCAACAAGGCGGCGCTGCAGCGGCGCATGGGGTTGCGGGTCGATCGCAACGCCATGATCTTCGGGGTGGTCAGCCGGCTCTCCTGGCAGAAGGGCCTCGACATGGTGCTCGAGGGGATCGAGACGATCCTGGCGTCGGGCGGCCAGTTGGCGCTGCTCGGCTCGGGCGATCGCGATCTCGTCGAGGGGTTCCGCCGGGCGATGATCGCCCATCCGGGGCGGGTCGCCTGCGTCATCGGCTACGACGAGAGCCTCGCCCATCTGATCCAGGCGGGATCGGACGTACTCCTGGTGCCGTCGCGGTTCGAGCCCTGCGGGCTCACCCAGTTGTGCGCCCTGCGCTACGGGGCGATCCCGCTGGTGACACGGGTCGGCGGGCTCGCCGACACGATCATCGACGCCAACGAGATGGCGTTGGAGGCGGGGGCCGGCACCGGCGTCATGTTCTCACCACCTCATGCCGACATGTTCCGCGCCGCCGTGCAGCGGGCGGCGGCTCTGTTCGAGGATCAGTCGGTGTGGCGGCGGCTGATGAAGAACGCCATGCGCACCGACGTCTCCTGGGCCCGCTCGGCGGCGCGCTATGCGGCGCTCTACCGCGGACTGGTGGCGGAGCGGGGCGGCTGAGACGCGAGATCCGCGAGGGGGCGGAGCGAGATGATCCATGGCTCGATCGGCCCGGGTTCGCCGGAGCCTCTCGGCGTCGTCCACGACGGCGAGGGGGTCAACATCGCCGTCGTCTCGGCGCACGGCACGGCGGTCGACTTCTGCATCTTCGACGAGAGCGGCGATCACGAGATCGAGCGCATCCGGCTACCGGAGCGCACCGGTGACGTCTGCCACGGGCGCATCGACGGGCTGGCGCCGGAGACGCGCTACGGGCTGCGGGTCCATGGGCCCTGGGACCCGGAGAAGGGCCACCGGTTCAATCCGGCGAAGCTGCTGGTCGACCCTTATGCGGTGCAACTCGATCGGCCGTTCCGCCTCGATCCGTCGATCTTCGACCGGCGGGCGGGCGGGGCGGGGCGCGACCACCGCGACAGCGCGGGCGCGGGGGCGAAGGGGATCGGCGGAGAGCCGACACCCCCGGGGCCGGGGAGCCGGGGGGGAGCCTGCTGGCGACGCGGAGGGCCATCGAAGCGGCCTGGCCGGGCGCGCGTGTGTGTGATCATCACGGAATGACCGAGGGGGGACCGGTCAGTTATGAGTGTCCCG
>CALMYM010000257.1 GCA_937873675.1 uncultured Alphaproteobacteria bacterium
GATCACGAGGGCAGGGGGCCCGGGCACGGGCGGGGGGGGCGCGGCCACGCGGCGCACCCCGCGCCCCGGGGGCGCAAGCCGGGGGGCCGGGCGCCGAGCCGGGCGCCCCCCACAAGCCGGCCGGCGAGATGCCCGATGATCGGCGCAGGCGTTGCGCGACCGGTCCGCAGGCGGCGAAGTCGGCGGACGAGGCGGCCTCGGGCGATGCGGCGGCGGGAGGCGAGCGATGAACCGACGCGGCTCGATCCTGGTCGCGGTGCTGCTGCTGGCGAGCCTGCTCACCGTCTTCGTCGGCGTCGCCGCCGAGCGCCTCCGGGTGGCGAGCGGGGCGAACCGCAGCGCGGCGGAGGACATCGCCGCCGACGTGGCGGTCAAGGGGACGCTGGAGCGGCTGTGGGCGGCGTCCGGCGGGCGGTTCGAGCGTCTGCCGCCGGCGGGAAGCGTCTCCTATCCGGGGATCGTCCTCGACATCGTCGCGCGCAACGAAGGCGAACGCGTCGACCTCGATCTCGCCGGAGAGGACCTCGTCGCCGGGCTGTTCCGCGCCGTCGGCGTCGAGGAGGCGGCGGCGGCCCGCTACGCACGGCGGATCGTCGACTGGCGGCGCGACCCGCGACGGCCGCCCGAGCCGGGCCGCAAGCCGACGGTGCCGGCGCACGGGGTGATCGAGCACGTCCGCGAACTCGACGCGATCCCCGAGATCGCGAAGGAGGCGATCGACGCGATCCGTCCCTTCGTCACCGTCACCGCCCTCGACGGCCGGGTCGCGGTGCTCACCGCGCCGCGCGAGGTGGTGGCGGCGCTGCCGGGGATGACCGGCGCCAAACTCGAGGCGTTCATGGCCGATCGGACCGACCGCGAAGGCGATTTCGACGCGCTGATACGGCGTTACGGAATCGACCGGGATCATGTATCGAAGGAGGGATCGAGTGCGACCCGGTTGACCATGGTGGTCCGGATCGGCTCCCATCGGATCCGTGGTTACGAGGTGGTGGTGGCGACGCTGGGCGGCGACGCCGAGCCCTATCGTATCCTGTCGTGGAACGGCAACGCGCTGCCCGCCGGCGTCGCCGCGCCGGGTCGTTAGCCGCGAGGGGAAGGGAACCGGGGTTCACGATGGACATCCATCCGATCGAAGCATGGCGGTGGTGGATCGACGGGCTCGTCGACGCCGTCCTCCTGGTGGAGGAACGGTTTCGCCGGCGCCGACCGGTGCGCCTCGCGCCGACGGCGGGCGGCCACGTCGTCGTCCATGCCGGCGGGCGCCTCGGCCGACGGGTGCTGCGCCCCGGTCCCGGCGGGCTCGAACCGCGGCGTCTGGCGCGGGCCGTGACGGACCGTGTCGTCGATCTCGTGGTGCGCGACGAGGAGACCCTCACCCGCCGCTTCGGGCCGCTGCCGCCCGAGAGCCGCCCCTATGTCGAGGGCATCGTCGCCCACCAGCTCGAGCGGATGACGCCGTGGCCGGCGAACGACACGCTTTCCCACCACGCCGTCGAAACGGTCGGCGCCGACGACCCGCGGCTGATGGTGACGGTCACGGCGACGTCGAAGACGATGCATGCGCCGATGATCGCGGCGATCTCGGCGCTGCGCCCCAAGGAACTGCGTCTGGTGCGGGTCGCGCCCGACGGCGCCGGCGAGGTGGTGTTGCCGGTGGCCACCGCCGATCTCGGCGCCGAGCGGGCGCGGATCGGCCTGACGCTGCGCATCGGCCTGGTGGCCGTCGCCGCGGCGACCGTCTTCGGGGCGTGGTGGTACGTCGCCGCCGCCGACGACATCGGCACGCGGGTGGCCGAGATCGAAGACCGGCTCGACGCCCATCGCCGCCGCCTCGCGCCGGCCGCCGGGGCGGCGAGGAGCGACCGCGACATCATCGCCGCCCTGTCGCGCGACACGCCGATGAGCGTGATCGCGCTCGAGAACCTCTCCGCCGCTCTGCCGGACGACACCTATCTCGCGACGCTGCAGATCGGCCACGGGCGGCTGCGGATGAGCGGCGTGACGCGCGACATCGCGGCGCTGACCACGTCGCTCGAGGCGACGTCGCTGTTCACCGAACCGGTATTCTCGGCGCCGACGGTGCGGCTGGCGCGAGGCGACCGGTTCACGCTCGACCTGCGGGTCAGCGGTGCGGAAGGAGGGGGACGATGATCGCCGCCTTCACCAATTCGCCGCATCGCCGGGCGCATCTGGCGACGGCTCTTCTCGGCGCGATCGTCGTGGTTCTCGTCGCGGCCGGCTTCGTGGCGAAGGCCGACCTCGATGCCCGCGAGGCGACGTTCGAGGAACGACGCTTCGAACTGCGCGCCCTGGTCAAGCGGCTGGAGGCGCGCGGACCCGGTCTGGCGCGCGCCGAACAGGCGCTGGCCGCCGATCCGTTCCTGCCCGGCGCGACGCCCACCCTCGCCGCCAACGCCCTGCAACGGCGCATCGTGGCGCTCGCCGAGGACTGCGACGTGCGGCTGCGCACCATCGGTGCGGAGACGGCGACCGACGTCGATCCCGGGGCGCTGCCCCACGTCACGCTGCAGCTGAGCGCCGGAGCGCGGATCTCCGCGGTGCAGAGGCTGCTCTACCGGATCGAGACCGAAGCGCCCTTCATCCTCGTCGACGAGGCGACGATCCGCGCGCCGCAGGCCGGCGGTTCGGCGGAACGCGCGGCCCGCGACCCGGAGCTCGAGATCGAGTTGCGACTGATCGGCTATCTCCGGCGGAAGGAGGGCTGAGATGCGGTTCCACCCGATCCTCCTCGCCCTCGCCGTGACGCTCGTCCCGTTCGCGACACCCGCTTCGAGCTTCGCGGCCGAGAAGCCGGCCCAGGGCACGCCCGGCGACGAGGCGAAAGCTCCGCCGCCCGAGGACACCTCGGCCGACACCGCCGCCGACGCGGATGCGGATGCGGATGCCGATGCCGACAAGGAAGAGACGGTCGACGAAGCCGCGCCGGCCGACGGCGAACCGGCGCCCGTCCGGACGACGGACGACGAAGCGACACCCGCGCCGCCGCGGATCGTCGGAGCGCCTCCGCCCGCCGATGGCGGCGCCCGCCGGCCGCCGACGACCCCCTCACCCTTCGCTCCCGCGGAGAGCGACGCGCGTCCGCGTCCGGCGCCCGCCACACCGCGCTCGGCCACACCGAACCCCGCAGCCTCGCCGTCGCCGCCCCTGCAGGGAGTGCTCGGGCTTCCGGCTCTGGCGAACCTTCGCCAGACGCGGGACCGGCCGTTGTTCGTCCCTGCCCGGCGCGGCGTGCAGCCCGAGCCTCCCGCGCCGATATTCGCACCGCCTCCGGCCCCGGAGCCGGTGGACGAAGCACCGCCGCCGATGACGCTGACGCTGTCCGGCGTGGTCACCGGACCGGACGTCGCGATGGCGATGCTGGTCGACCCGGCCGACGGCAAGATCAAGCGAATGCACGTCGGTGACGAGCACGAGGGTTGGCGCCTGGACCGGATCGACCGGGTCGCGGTGACCTTCCGCCGCGACGGGGAGGAAGCCGTCCTCGCCCTGAAGCCTCCCGGGGCCACGCCGTCCGAAACCGGCGGGGGCCGACCCGCGATGCGGCGAAAATCGCCGGCCGTCGTGGACGAGAGCGAGAACTGATCCCGATTGCTCACCAACCCGATCGCTCACCAGGGCATGAAGCGATCGAGGATGCCGGTGCGTTCGGCGAGGAAGCCGAGCCACAGGGCCGGGGCGAGGAAGACGCCGAAGGGCACCGTGTCGTCGAGGCGCGGACCGGTCCGGCGCGCCCGGGCGTCGATCACCACGGCGATCAGCGCCGCCACCACCGCCAGTTCGAGGACCGGCACCAGCGAACCCCAGGCGAGCCAGGGGGCGCCGGCGGCGGCGAGTTTGACGTCGCCGAGCCCCAGCCCCTCGACGCCGCGCGCCGCACGATGGAGGGCGCGCAACGCCCAGAAGACGAGGCCGGCGAGGAGGCCGCGCGCCACTGCCTCGGCGAGCGGCGCGGCCCAATCACCGGTCGGGGCTTCCCACAGGACGAGCGCGAGCCCGACGACGGCGAGGCCGAGATTGGCGGTGTCGGGGATGATGTAGAGGCGGCGATCGACGGCCGCGACGATCGTGACGAGGATCGCGAGGACGCCGGCGAAGGCGGCCTGCGGCAGGGGCAGCGCCCAGGCGCCCACGGCGATCGCCGCGACGGCGAGGCCGACGTCGGGGAGATGCGAGAGAACCGGGTTCGTCTCGGTTCGCGCCGGCGCCGAAGGTTCGTCGGGATGCGAACCGGCCACCTCAGTAGCGCACCACCGACGGCGTGGCGACGCCGCGCCGCAGAAGCTGCAGCTTGTTGCGCAGTTCCTCCGAGACCGTCTGAGCGTCGACGCTGTCGCGGACGACCTGCGGCCGGATGAAGACGATGATCTCGGTGCTGGTGTTGGCGTGGCCGTTCTGCAGCGAATTGGCGAGGCTGCCGAGGAAGGGCAGGCCCGAACGGTTCTTCTCCTGGCGGCTGCCGATGAGGCCACCGAGCACCACGGTCTGGCCGCTCATCACAGTGACGGCCGACTTGATGCGGCGCTGGGCGATGGTCGGGGTCAGGGTACCGGAGTCGTTCGCCGTCGTGTTGCCGACGACGTTGGAGACCTCCTGCTCGACCTCGAGATTGACGGAGCCGTTGGCGGCGACGCGCGGCAGGACGCGCAGGATGACGCCGGTGTCGCGGTAGTCGACGTTGTTGGCGATCGAATTGGTGCCGGTCGAATCGGTCAGCGTCTTGGTGATGATCGGCACCTGATCGCCGACCTCGAGCGAGGCGACCTGGTTGTTGACCACCACCAGCGACGGCGACGACAGCACCTTCACATCGGTCAGCGCCTTGAGGCCGTTGATCACGACGCGCGGGTTGGAGCCGGGGCCGAGGATGGCGTTGAAGCCGGGCAGGCTGCGCGAGATCGGCTGCGACGAGCCGCTGTTGAAGCCGATGGCCGAGCCGGACTTGTCGCGCAGGTAGAACTGCACGCCGTATTGCAGTTCGTTCTTCAGCGTCACCTCGGCGATGGTCGCCTCGATCGCCACCTGGACGGGCGCGGTGTCCATCTCCTGGATGGCACGCTCGATCAGCTTGTACTGCTCGCGCGAAGCCGAGACGAGGATGGTGTTGTTGACGACGTCGGCGGTGATGCGGATGGCACCGGAGCCGCCGCCGCGTCCCTCGCCGAGGGCAGCGAGCGCCGACCCGGAAGACCCGCCCGCGGCGCCCGACTGTCCCGAGCCGTCGCCGGTGCCGTCGGCGCTCTTGCCGAAGCCACGCAGGTCGGCCCGCGAGAACATGCCG
>CALMYM010000258.1 GCA_937873675.1 uncultured Alphaproteobacteria bacterium
CTTCTTCAGGAGGTAACCGTCGACGAACGGGCCTTTCCAGACAGAACGAGCCATGACCTCACTTACCCTTCTTGGCGTGCCGCGAGCGGACGATGAACTTGTTCGTCGCCTTGTTCGACCGGGTCTTCTTGCCCTTGGTCGGCTTGCCCCACGGGGTGACCGGATGACGACCACCGGAGGTGCGGCCTTCGCCGCCACCGTGCGGGTGGTCGACGGGGTTCATGGCGACACCGCGGTTGTGCGGACGACGACCGAGCCAACGGGAACGACCCGCCTTGCCCGCCGACGTGTTCATGTTGTCCGGGTTCGAAACCGCGCCGACGGTGGCGAGGCACGACCCGAGGATCAGACGCTGTTCGCCCGACATCAGGCGAACGATGACGTAGCCCTGGTCGCGACCGACGATCTGCGCATAGGCGCCGGCCGAACGGGCGATCTGGCCACCCTTGCCCGGCTTGATCTCCACGTTGTGGACGATCGTGCCGACCGGGATGTTGCCGATCGGCATGGCGTTGCCGGGCTTCACGTCGACCGAGGCGCCGGAGACGACGGTGTCACCCACGGCCAGGCGCTGCGGCGCCAGGATGTAGGAGAGCTCGCCGTCCGCATAGCGCACCAGCGCGATGAAGGCGGTGCGGTTGGGGTCGTACTCGAGCCGTTCCACGGTCGCCGGCACGTCGACCTTGCGACGCTTGAAGTCGACGATGCGGTAGGTCCGCTTGTGACCGCCACCGATGAAGCGCGCCGTGACGCGGCCGGTGTTGTTGCGGCCGCCGGACTTCGACAGGCCTTCGGTGAGCGCCTTGACCGGCTTGCCCTTGTAGAGGGCCGAGCGGTCGACGATGACCAGCTGACGGAGGCTGGGCGTGACCGGATTGAAGGTCTTCAGAGCCATGGTTGTCTACCCTTCGTGCCTTCAGAGACCGGTCGTGATGTCGATCTTGTGGCCCTCGGCGAGAGTCACGATCGCTTTCTTCACGTCGCCCTGCTTACCCAGGAAGCCCTTGAAGCGCTTCACCTTGCCCTTGCGGACCAGGGTGTTGACGGCGGTCACCTTGACCTTGAACAGCGCCTCGACGGCGGCCTTGATCTCGGGCTTGGTGGCGGTCTTGGCGACGTTGAAGACGACCTGATTGTTCTCGGCCGCGACAGTCGCCTTCTCGGTGATGACCGGCGAGCGGATCACGTCGTAGTGGGAGAGTTCGATCGCCATGGTCACGCCTCCGCCCGGAACCGAGCTTCGATCGCGTCGACCGCGTCCTTGGTGAGGACGAGAACCTGACGACGCAGGATGTCGTAGACGTTGATGCCCTGTACGGGCAGCACGTCGACGTTCGGGATGTTGCGCGCGGCCAGACCGAAGTTCTGGTCGACCTCGGCGCCCGACACCACGAGGACGTTGGCGAGACCGAGCTTCTCGAAGCGCTCGGCCATGGCCTTGGTCTTCGGGGTCTCGGCGGTGGCGTCGGCGAGGACGACCAGCGCGCCGGCGGCGGCCTTGGACGAAAGCGCATGCTTCAGGCCGAGGGCGCGGACCTTCTTCGGCAGATCGTGCTCGTGGGAGCGGACGACCGGGCCGTGAGCGCGACCACCACCCCGGAAGATCGGAGCACGCTGGGAACCGTGGCGAGCGCCGCCGGTGCCCTTCTGCTTGTACATCTTCTTGCCCGTGCGGGCGATCTCGGAGCGGCCCTTGACCTTGTGGGTCCCGGCGCGGCGCTTCGCGAGCTGCCACTTGATCACGCGCTGGATCAGGTCGATCCGCGGCTCGGCGATGCCGAAGATCTCGTCGGAGACGGTGATCTTACCGGCGTCGGCGCCGTCGAGGGTCTTGATCTGGAGCTCCATCACTCGGCCCCCTTCTCTTCGGTGGCGGCCGCGACGGCGACCGGCTTCTTGAAGGCGCCGGGCATCGGCAGACCTTCCGGAGCCTTACGCTTCACGGCGTCGCGGACGATGATCCAGCCGCCCTTGGCGCCCGGCACCGAACCCTCGACCAGGATCAGACCGCGCTCGACATCGGTGCGGACGACCTTGAGGTTCTGGGTGGTGACGCGCTCGGCGCCCATGTGGCCGGCCATCTTCTTGTTCTTGAAGGTGCGACCGGGATCCTGGCGCTGACCGGTGGAACCCAGCGAGCGGTGCGACACCGACACGCCGTGGGTGGCACGCAGACCACCGAAGTTCCAACGCTTCATGCCGCCGGCGAAGCCCTTACCGATCGAAGTGCCGGTGACGTCGACGAACTGACCGACGACGAAGTGGTCGGCGGTGATCTCCGCACCCACTTCGATCATCTTGTCCGCGTCGACGCGGAACTCGACCATCTTGCGCTTCGGCTCGACATTCGCCTTGGCGAAATGGCCGCGCATCGCCTGGGTGGTGTTCTTCACCTTGGCGAGGCCGGCACCGAGCTGCAGCGCGGTGTAGCCGTTCTTCTCTTCGGTCCGATGGGCGACGACCTGGCAGCCGTCGAGACGCAGAACCGTCACCGGCACCTGCTCTCCCGCATCGGTGTAGATGCGGGTCATGCCCAGCTTCTGTGCGATCACACCTGAACGCATGGCGTTCTCTCTTCTTATGGGAGCGTCACCGAGGTGAAACACTCCGGAATTAAGTCAGAGGCTCGGAAAGGCTGAATGCCGATCAGAGCTTGATTTCGACGTCCACGCCGGCCGCCAGATCGAGCTTCATCAGCGCGTCGACCGTCTGCGGGGTCGGGTCGATGATGTCGAGAAGCCGCTTGTGGGTGCGGATCTCGAACTGCTCGCGCGACTTCTTGTCGACGTGCGGCGAGCGGTTGACCGTGAACTTCTCGATCCGCGTCGGCAGCGGAACCGGGCCACGGACGGAAGCGCCGGTGCGCTTGGCCGTGCTGACGATCTCGCGCGTCGAGGCGTCGAGGACCCGATGGTCGAACGCCTTGAGGCGGATACGGATGTTCTGACCGTTCATTCTTGAACCCTCGGAGGTTTCGGCCGGCGGGCGGGGGCGTCCCCCGCCCTCGACCGATGTCCCTTACGCGATGATCTTGGCGACGACGCCGGCGCCGACGGTGCGGCCGCCTTCGCGGATGGCGAAGCGGAGCTTCTCTTCCATCGCGA
>CALMYM010000259.1 GCA_937873675.1 uncultured Alphaproteobacteria bacterium
GCACCAGTACACGCTCCCCGACGACGACGTCGAGACGATGGTGCGCACCTGCGGCCGGGCCTGCGCGGGCTACGAGGTGAAGATCTTCCGCCCCGACGATCGCGACGTGGAGGCGGGACCGGAGGAGATCGGCGAGATCGGCGGCCGCGGCGCCTGTCTCATGCTCGGCTATTTCGGCAACCAGACCGCCACCGAACAGTCGTTCAATCGCAACGGCTGGTTCATGTCGGGCGACCTCGGTCGGCTCGACGCCGCGGGCAATCTGGAGATCGTCGGCCGCGCCAAGGATCTCATCATCCGCGGCGGCCACAACATCTATCCCTCGCAGATCGAGGATCTCGCGATCCGCCATCCCTCGGCCTCCAAGGTGGCGGTCTTCCCGGTCCGCGACGAGCGTCTGGGCGAGAAGGTGTGTCTCGCGGTGATCGCCAAGGAGGGCGCCCACATCGCCGGCGAGGAGATGTTGGCTCACCTCTTCGAGGCCGGGCTCTCCAAATACGACATGCCGGAATACTACCTGGAGCTCGACGCCTTCCCGGTCACCGCCAGCGGCAAAGTCCTGAAGCGCAGCATGGTAGAGAGCGCGCGCGACGGCACCCTGCCGCTGACCCCTGTCCGCTTCCACGCCCCCGACGCGTCCCGCGCCGACGGCGATTGAGCCGCACCGAACGGAGTCTCGCATGGTCGACCTCACGCGCGACGGCACCCTCGCCGTCCTCACATTGAACCGGCCGGAAGCGCTCAACGCCCTGTCGTTCGACGTCATCCGCGACATCGGCGCGGCGATCGACGAAGCGGCGCGATGGAACGTCCGCGCCCTCGTCGTCACCGGCGCGGGCGAAAAGGCCTTCTGCGCCGGCGCCGACATCAAGGAACTGATGGGCCGCTCGCTGACCGCCGAACGCGCGGGCGCCGAACTCGGTCAGGCGGTCTTCGCCAAACTCGATCGTCTCGGCGTGCCCTCGATCGCCGCCGTCAACGGCTACGCCTTCGGCGGCGGATTGGAATTGGCGCTGGCTTGCACCTTCCGCGTGGCCTCCGCCGGGGCGAAGATGGGCCTTCCCGAAATCAAGCTCGGCCTCATCCCCGGCTACGGCGGCACCCAGCGTCTGCCCCGTCTGGTGGGAGAGGCGCGCGCCCTCGAGATGGTGCTCACCGGCCGGACGGTCTCTGCCGGCGAGGCCCTCGCCATGGGTCTGGTCAACCGCGTCGCCGACGGCGACGTGCTCGCCGCCGCGAAGGCCCTGGCGGCGGAGTTCGCCGGGTTCGGCCTGCCCGCCCTCGCCCTCGCCCGCGACGCCGTCAAACGCGCCCTCGACACGCCCCTCCACGAAGGACTGCGCATCGAGGCCGACCTGTCGACGCTCGCCTACCGCACCGAGGACGCCGTGGAAGGGCTCACGGCCTTCGTCGAAAAACGCAGACCACGGTTCCAGGATCGCTGACATGACCTCCCGCAACATCTTCCTCACCGGCGCCAGCCGCGGCATCGGCGCCGTGATCGCCCTCGAACTGGCGCGGCGCGGACATCGCGTCGGCTGCTTCTCGCGCGGCGGCGGCGGCCCGGAGGGGATCGACGTCCCCACCGATCTCGCCGAGCGCCTGCTGCCGCTGAAGGGCGACGTCGCCGACGAGACGGAGGTCTCCGCCGCACTCGACGCCTTCGCCAAGACGGTCGGACGGGTCGACGGCGTCGTCAACAACGCCGGCGTGCACGTCACCGGTCGCTCGGAGAGCCAGCCGCTCGCCGAGTTCGAACGCGTGCTGCGCACCAACGCCACCGCCGTGTTCTCGGTCTGCCAGAAGGCCCACCCGCATCTGGTGGCGGCGGGGGGCGGTCTGATCGTCAACATCGGCTCGTTCTTCGACAAGCTCGGCGTCCGTCACAACACCGCCTATTGCGCCTCGAAGGCGGCGGTCGCGGCGATCACCCGCTGTCTCGCGGTGGAATGGGCGCAGCAGGGCATCCGCGTGACGACGGTGGCGCCCGGCTACGTCGAGACCGATCTCAACAAGGACTTTCTGGCGTCGGAGAAGACCCGCGCCTTCCTCGCCTCCCGCATCCCGGTGGGCGGGCCCGCGCAGGCCGATCAGGTGGCGCGGCTCGTCGCCTGCCTGTTCGACGAGAACCTCCCCTTCCTGACCGGTGAGACCATCTATCTCGACGGCGGTCAGGGCATAGCTCATTGAGGACGCCGATGACCGTGATCTCCCGACTGGACGCCATGCTCGGACTGGCCGAGGAAGAGGCGTTGCTGCTCCAGAGCGTGCGCGACTTCGCGCGCGACGAAATCGCCCCCCGCGCCGTCCGTCACGACGCGACCGGCGAGTTCCCCTGGGAGAACGTCGAGGGCATCAACGCCCTCGGCCTCAACGCCATGTTCGTGCCGGAAGCCTACGGCGGCGCCGGTCTCTCCTATCTCTCCTACCTCGCCTGCGTCCGGGAGATCTCGGCCGCCTGCGCCTCCACCGGCATCATCTGGGCGACCAACTTCCACGCCGTCAAACCGCTCATCGACTTCGGGTCGGAGGAACAGAAGAAGCGCCTTCTCCCGCGGATCGCCGAGGGTGCCCTCGCCGCCCTGGTCATCACCGAGCCCGACGCCGGGTCCGACGCCACCGGCATGCGGACCCGCTTCACGCCCGACGGCGACGAGATCGTCGTCAGTGGCACGAAGACCTTCATCACCAATGGCGACGTCGCCAACCTCTACGTGATCTTCGGCAAATGGGCCGGAGAGGAGAACCCCAAGGCGGCGATCTCCTGTCTGGTGCTGGAGAAGGGTACGCCGGGTCTGTCGGTGGTGCGTCTCGAGGACAAGATGGGCCATCGCGCCTCCTCCACCGCGACGCTCCACTTCGACGACTGCCGCGTCCCGGCGGCCAATCTGTTGCGCGGTCCCGGCGAAGGGCTCGCGCTGCTGCTCGCCTCGCTGAACAAGTCGCGTCCCTCGGTCGGGGCGCACGCCCTCGGCATCGCCCGGGCCGCCTTCGAGGAGGCGACCTCCTACGTCAACGGGCGCAAGCAGTCGGGCCGGAAGATCGTCGAGTTCCAGGGGATCCAGTTCCTCCTCGCCGATCTCGCGAGCGAACTGGCCCTCTGCGACTCCTGGCTGATGCACGTCGGCCGCCTCGTCGACGGCGGCCGCAGCGACATCGGCATCGAGGCGTCCATACTGAAGATGCGCGCCTCCGACCTCGCCATGCGCATGACCACCGAGGCGGTCCAGCTCCACGGCGGCTACGGCTACGTCAAGGAATACAAGGTCGAGCGGCTCATGCGCGACGCCAAGATCACCCAGATCTGGGAAGGCACCAACCAGATCCATCGCCAACTCGTCGGCCGCAGCTTCATCGAGCGTTGAGGACGGAACATGACCGAGACCATCACCATCGGCGTCGCCGGTTCCGGAACCATGGGCACCGGCATCGCCATCGTCGCCGCGCGCAGCGGCCACCCCACCATCGTCTACGACGTCGACCAGGGCCGTGCCGAGGCCGCCGTGGGACAGATGAAGGCGTTCTTCGCCAAGTCGGTGCAGCGCGGCAAGCTCACGCAGGCGCAGGTCGACGAGATCATGGGCCGCGTCGTCGCCACCGGCGACATCGCCGCCATGGCGCCGTGCGGGCTCGTCGTCGAGGCGATCTTCGAGGAGCTCGAGGTGAAGGGTCGCCTCTTCGCCGCGCTCGATCGCGTGTGCGGACCGGACAAGCTGTTCGCCTCCAACACCTCCACACTCTCCATCACCGAGATCGCCGCACGATCGGGCCGCGACGATCGTTTCGTCGGCATGCATTTCTGCCTGCCCGCCCAGCTCATGAAGCTGGTGGAGATGTCGCCGGGCCTCGCGACCTCGCCGGAGAGTTTCGAGCGCGCCTGGAAGATCTGCGACGCGATGGGTCAGCGTCCGGTGAAGACGCAGGACGCGCCCGGATTCATTCTCAACTGCTTCCTGGTGCCCTTCAACAACGACGCCATCCGCCTCGTCGAGGAGGGCGTCGCCGAACCGGCGGAGATCGACGCGGCGATCAAGGGCGCGCTCGGCTACGCCATGGGACCGATGGAACTGCTCGACCTCGTCGGCCTCGACACCCAGGTGCTGCTCTGCGAGGCGCTCCACGGCGTGACCGGCGAGCCGCGCGCGTCCTGCCCGCCCCTCCTGCGCCGCATGGTCGCCGCCCGCCGCCTCCGCCGCAAGACGAAGCGCGGCTTCCTCTCCTACGAGACCACCGCCATCTTCGGAGCCTGACGCCATGTCCCATCGTGTGATCCGGACCGGCGAGAGCCGCTCCTTCCCCGACGCCCACCCCCTCCTCGAGACCGCCTCGGCCTCCGGCGAGGTTCTCGTCCTCCTCGGCCCCGGTGCCGGTCGCGCTCTCGCCGAGGTCGCCGACCGCACCGCCCACACCGCGATCCTCGTCGAACTCGGCGTCGAGTGCCTCGGCGTCCACACCGGCGAGAGCCGCGGCGAGGAAGGGTCCAACGTGCTCGGCTTCGCCCGTTTCCGTCTCGGCGACGCCGCCCCCTCC
Organism: uncultured Alphaproteobacteria bacterium; assembly: GCA_937873675.1. GTDB lineage: Bacteria > Pseudomonadota > Alphaproteobacteria > Rhizobiales > Ancalomicrobiaceae > CALBKH01. The sequence continues at coordinate 4,531 of CALMYM010000259.1, forward strand.
GACCTCGTCGAGATCGTCCACCAGCCCGCCACCACGCCCGAGGCCCTGGCGGCGGCGCGCGCGCTCTTCCAGGCCGCAGGCTTGAAGACGGCGGTGTGCGGCGACTTCCCCGGCCGCATCGTCGATCGGCTGGTCCGCCCCTACTACAACGCCGCCCTCGGCCGCCTCGACGCCCGGCTCGCAACCGCCGCCGACATGGATCTGACCCTGCGGCTCGGTCTCGGCTACCCGGAGGGCCCGATCGAGCTGTTGGAGCGGACCGGACTGGCGGCCCATCACGACGTGACGGCCGCCCTCTACGAGGCACTCGGCGATCGCGCCTATGCCCCGGCGCGCCGTGCGCGCGTGGCGAAGGCCCGGCAGAGCGAGGGGGTGTGACATGGGTCCGTTGGAAGGTCTCCTCGTTCTCGACTTCTCCACCCTGCTGCCGGGACCTCTGGCCGGGCTGATCCTGGCCGAAGCGGGCGCTCGCGTGGTCAAGATCGAGCGTCCCGGCCGCGGCGACGAGATGCGCGCCTACGAGCCCAAGCTCGGCGAGGACAGCGTCAACTTCGCCATGCTCAACCGCGGCAAGCAGTCGATCGCCATCGATCTCAAGGCGCCCGACGCGGTGAAACGTCTCACGCCGCTGCTCGAGCGCGCCGACGTCGTCATCGAGCAGTTCCGGCCCGGCGTCATGAGCCGCCTCGGCCTCGGCTACGACGACGTCCGCCGCATGAACTCCAAGATCGTCTATTGCTCGATCACCGGCTGGGGCCAGACCGGCCCCAAGGCGAACGTCGCCGCCCACGATCTCAACTACATCGCCGAGACCGGCGTGCTCGGCCTCTCCGCCGGGGCGGACGGCGCCCCGGTCCTGCCGCCGGTGCTGGCGGCGGACGTGGCGGGCGGCACGCTGCCCGCGGTCGTCAACATCCTGCTCGCCCTGCGTCGGCGCGATCTCACCGGCGTCGGCTCCCATCTCGACGTGGCGATGGGCGACGGCCTCTTCACGTTCCTCTATTGGGGCCTCGGGGAAGGGTTCTCCGGCAACGGCTGGCCGACCGGCGGACGGTCTCTCGTGACCGGGGGCTCGCCCCGCTACCAGATCTATCGCACCGCCGACGGTCGCCACGTCGCGGCGGCGCCGATCGAGGACAAGTTCTGGGAGAATTTCACCCGCATCGTCGATCTGCCGGAACCGCTGCGCGATCCGAACGCGCCGGTGGAGGTCGTGAAGGCGGCCGTCGCCGAGCGGATCGGCGCGCAGACCGCCGATCACTGGCGCCGGGCCTTCGAGGGGCAGGACGTGTGCTGCTCGATCGTCGCCACCCTCGAGGAGGCGGTCGCGGATCCGCACGTCGCCGCCCGGCGTCTGTTCGCCCACACCGTCAAGGCGGGCGGCCGCGAGATACCGGCACTGCCGGTGCCGATCGCGCCCGCGTTCCGCCCCGACGCGACCCGCGCCGCGGCGCCGCGTCTCGGCGACACCGTCGATCCTCTGCTCGAAGTCTGAGAGGTAGGCCATGCTGGCTCATCGTGTCCTGGAGCACGGCGCTCCCTCCACCCTGCGGCTGGAGCAACTGCCCGACCTCGCGCCCGGTCCGGGTCGGATGGTCGTCGACGTCGCGGCGATCGGCATCAACTTCCCCGACGTGTTGGTCGTGTCGGGCAAGTATCAGATCCTGCCGCCGCGCCCCTTCACCCCGGGCAAGGACCTCGCGGGCGTCGTGCGGGCGGTCGGCCCCGGCGTGGAGGGCTTCGCCCCCGGCGACCGGATCATGGCGCAGGTGGAATACGGCGCCTTCGCCGAACAGGCCGAGGTGACCCCGGCGCAGAGCGCTCGTCTGCCCGACGGCCTCTCCTTCCAGGCGGCGGCGGCGATGGGCCTCGTCTACCAGACGGCGCATTTCGCCCTGGTCGAGCGCGGCCGCTACGAGCGCGGCGAGACGGTGCTGATCGGCGGCGCGGCGGGCGGCGTCGGCCTCGCCGCGGTGCAGATCGCCAAGGGGCTCGGCGCCAGGGTTCTCGCCGGTGTCCGCTCGCCGGAGGAGGCGGAGGCGGCGCGCGCCGCCGGTGCCGACGCGATCGTCGATCTGTCCGTCGCCGACCTGCGCGACGACCTCCGCGCCCAGGTGCACGCCGCCACCGACGGTCACGGCGCCGACGTGGTGCTCGACCCCCTCGGCGGCGACTTCTTCGCCGCCGCGCTGCGCGCCATGGCCTGGTGCGGCCGCCTCGTGGTGATCGGCTTCGCCGCGGGCGAGATCCCGAGCCTGAAGGTGAACTACCTTCTGCTGAAGAACATCTCGGTCTGCGGCCTGCAGTGGAGCGACTATCGCGACCGCAGGCCCGAGCGCGTCCGGGAGGTGCAGCGGGAATTGTTCGACCTGTGGCGCGCGGGCGCGGTGAAGCCGCAGATCATGCGCGAATTCGCCTTCGCCGAGCTCCCCGAGGCGCTGGACCTGATGTCCCGCGGCGCGGTTCGGGGCAAGGTGGTGGTGCGCGTCGGGGAGGAGGTGCGATGACGGCCCTCACCACCACCGACCGCGTCGCCGTGATCGGCGCCGGGGCGATGGGCTCCGGCATCGCCCGGGTCGCCGCACAGGCGGGCCACGCGGTGCAGCTCTACGACGCGATGGAGGGCGCCGCCGAGAAGGGGCGCGCCGCCGTCCTCGCCGACCTCGACGCGCTGATCCGGCGGGGCAGGGCTTCGCCGGACGAGCGCGACGCCCTCGCCGCGCGGATCTCGGTCGCCCCCTCCCTCGACGCCCTCGCCGGATCCCGGCTCGTGGTCGAGGCCGTCGTCGAGCGGCTCGACGTCAAGCGTCGGGTCTTCGCGGACCTGGAACGGATCGTGGCGCCCGACGCGATCCTCGCGTCGAACACCTCGTCGCTCTCCGTCACCGCCGTCGCCGCCGGGTTGGAGCATCCTGAACGCGTCGCCGGGCTGCACTTCTTCAATCCCGCCCCGGTCATGAAGCTGGTGGAGATCGTCTCCGGCCTCGCGTCGAGCCGTGCCGTCCTCGACACGCTGTTCGAGACCGCTGTCGCCTGGGGCAAGCAGCCGGTGCGCGCCACCTCGACGCCGGGCTTCATCGTGAACCGCGTCGCCCGCCCCTTCTATGCCGAAGGTCTGCGTCTGTTGGAGGAAGGCGTCGCCGACGCCGCCACCATCGACGCCGTGATGCGTGAGGCGGGCGGCTTTCGCATGGGACCGTTCGAGCTGATGCATCTCATCGGCCACGACGTCAACTTCGCCGTCACGCGCTCGGTGTTCGAGGCCTTCTTCTGCGACCCGCGCTATCGCCCCTCGCTGATCCAGCAGGAACTGGTGGCCGCCGGTCGGCTCGGACGCAAGACCGGTCGCGGCTTCTACGACCACGCGGCCGACGCCGCGCCTCCCGCGCCCGCGACCCTGCCCGAGGGACCACGGCCCCGGTCGGTGACGCAGCGTCGCCGCCACCGCGTGCAGCGTCGGC
>CALMYM010000260.1 GCA_937873675.1 uncultured Alphaproteobacteria bacterium
CCTCGTCGCGGCCCGCCGCTTCGAGGGTGCGGGCGATCTGATTGAGCGCCGTCGTCTTGTGCGAGATGGTCGTGCCGTTGACCGGGGCGAGCGCCGCCACCACCTGCGACCACCGCGTCACCGCATCGCCGATCGCCCCCTGGCGTTCGAGGATGCGGCCGAGGTTGATCTGCGCCGGCATGAAGTCCGGCGCCCGGGCGATCGCCCGTTCGAGGCAATCGCGGGCGCGCACGAGGTCGCCGTCGTCGGAGAGCACCACCGAATAGTTGAACAGCACCGCGTGCAGCAGCGGATCTTCGGGATTGGCGTCGATCCACGAGCCGTAGAGCGCCGACACCGCCGCGGTCTGGCCGCTGCGCTTCAGTGTCTCGGCGGCGCGGATGAGTTCCATCACGCCGAAGCCGCGTCCGCCGCTCGGGCCGGTCGGGGAGGCGGGTTCGTTCGACATGGCGCGCCCTCGTCCGTGGTCGTCGGGGCGACGTCGTGCCGCCCGAGATGACGGGTGATCCGAGATCGGAACGATCCGCCGAATCTCGCATCAGGGCCGAAACAGAAGGGAAATCATCGCGATCACGAGATCGCCGTCACCATCGCGTCGATCTGCTCGGCCGTCATGCTGGCTATCTGAGTCGTGGTGAAGGCGTCAATTTGCGTGGCGTTCAGCGCCTCGATCTGGTTCGTCGACAGTTCCACCACGAAGGACGTCGGCAGCGCCGAGATGGTCGTGGTGGTCAGGCCGGACAGCTGGACGGCGGAGAGCGCCGCCATGTGGGTGGCGTCGAGGAGGTCGAGCTGGATCGGCGACAGGGCCGCGACCTGCGCCGAGCTCAACGCCGCGAACTGGCCGAGGCTCAGCTGGTTGATCTCGGTCGAGGTGAGGCTCGAGATCTGCGTCGAGGTCATCGCCGCGAGCTGCGTCGTGGTGAAGGCGGCGAGCTGGGTCGAGCTCAGCGCCCTGAGCTGCATGCGCACGAGGCCGGTCAACTGCTCGAGCGTCATCGCCGCGATGTCGTCGCCTTCGAGCTCGGCGATGCCCGAGAGCGAGATCGAGCCGATCTGGGTCGACGACAGGCCGGCGATCTGGGTGGCGGTCAGAAGATCGATCTGGGTCGGCGTCAGACCGGCGACCGCCGCGGTCGACAGCGAGCCGATCATCGTCGAGGTCAGCGCCCCGAACTGACGATCGGTCAGCGACGCGACCTGCGTCGCCGAGAGGCCGGAAAGCGCCGTCTCGCTCAACTCGGCGATGCGCGTGGTGCCGAGCGAGGCGATCTGGGTGGCGGTGAGCCCGGTGATGCCGGAGGCCGAGAGGGCGGCGAACTGCGCCTCGCTCAGCGCCGCCAGATCCCAGGTCGAGAGCCCGGCGACGCCGGTCGCGGTGAGACCGGAAAGCTCGGTCACGGTCAGCGCCGCGACCTGTTCGTCGCTGAGCGCCGCCACCTGATCGGCCGTCAACCCGGAAGCGCCGGCGGCGGAGAGAGCGGCGATCTGGGTGGTCGAGAGTGCGGCGAGCTGCGTCGTCGTCAGCGCCGCCACCTGGGTCGAGGCGAGACCGGCGATGGCGGTCGCCGACAACTGGCCGAGGCGCGTCGTGTCGAACCCGGCGATCTGCGTGGTGGTCAGCGCCCCGAGCTGGGTACCGGTCAGCGCCGTGAACTGGGTGGAGGTGAGTGCCGCGAGTTCGGTCGCCGAAAGACCGGCGATCGTCGTCGAGGCGAGCGCACCGATCTGGGCCGCCGTCAGCGCTTCCGCCTGGGCGTCGGTGAGCGCTTCGTACTGGGTGACGCTCAGCCCCTCGAGGCCGGACGAGGACAGCGCCGTGATCGCCGTGGTGGTCAGCGCCGCGAGCTGCGGAGCCGAGAGCGCCGCGACCTGGGTGTCGACGAGGCCGGCGAGCTGGGTCGTCGTCAGGTCGGCGATGCGGCTCGTCGAGAGCGAGGCGATCTGCGTGGTGGTGAGCGCGCCGATGCGGGTCGAGGTGAGCGCCCGCAGCTGTGTGGTGGTCAGCGCCGCCAGTTCGGTCGCGGTCAGGCCGATGATCGCGCCGGTGCCGAGGCCGGCGATCTGGGTGGTGGTCAGCGCCGCGAGCTGCGTCGTCGTCAGATCGTCGACCCGGGCGGCGGTGAGGCCCTGCAGCGCCGTGTTGGTCAGCGCCGCGAGCTGGGGGGTGCCGAGGGCGCCGATCTGGGTCTCGGGGAGCGCGCCGATCTCGGTCGAGGTCAGGCCGCCGATCTGGGTGGTGGTCAGCTCGGCGAGACGGGTCTCGGAGAGGGCGGCGATCTGCGTGGTGGCGAGTCCGCCGACCTGGGTCGAGGTCAACGCCGCGAACTGCGCCGCCGACATGTCGGCGAGATCGGTGGCGTCGAGACCGTGCAAGGCCGTCGTCGAGAGGGCGGCGATCTGGGTCGTCGCCAAGCCGGCGAGCTGGGTCGCATCGAGGGTCGCCACCTGGGTCGAGGTGAGGCCGGCGATCTCGGTGGCGGTGAGCGAGGCGAGCCGCGTCGTGTCGAGCCCGGCGATCTGGGTCGTGGTCAGCGCGCCGATCTGCTCCGAGCCGAAGGCGGCGAGCTGTCGGGTGGTGAGCGCCGCGAGATCGTCGAGGCCGAGCCCGGCGATCGCCGTCGTCGAGATCGCCGCGAGCTGGGTCGTGGTCATCGCCCCGAGCTGCGTCGTCGTCAGATCGGTGAGACCGGTCGCGGTGAGGCCGGCGACCGCAGAGGTGGCGAGCGCCGAGATCTGGCGGGTGCCGAGCGCGGCGGGCTGGGTCGCGGTCAGCGCCCCCGCCTCGGTGGCGGTCAGCGCCCGGATCTGGGTGGTCGTGAGCGAGGCGATGCCGGTCTCGGTGAGCGCCCGGACCTGCGTGGTGGTGAGCCCGGCGATCGCCGTCGCCGAGAGCGCCCCGAGCTGCGACGTGGTCATCGCCGCGATCGCCGTGGCCGTCAGTCCGCGCACGCCGTCGCCGTCGAGGGCGGCGAGCTGGGTCGTCGACAGAGCCGAAAGCTGCGTCGCCGAGAGCCCCGCCACCTGGGTCTCGCCGAGGCCGGCGATCTGGGTGGTGGTCAGCGCCTCGAGCTGGGTCGCCGCGAGCGCCGCCACCTGGGTGGTCGACAGCGCCCCGAGCTGGGTCGCGGTGAGGCCGATGATGCGGGTGGTCGAGAGCGCCGCGATCTCCGCCGTGGTCAGCGCCTCGATCCCGGTGGTCGACAGCGCCGCGAGTTGGCTGGTCGACAAGGCGGCGATGCCGGTCGCCCCGAGCGCCGCGACCTGGGTGTCGGCGAGTGCCGCGAGCTGAGTCGAGACGAGTGCGGCGAGCTGCGTGGTGGTCAGCGCCGCGATCTGGCTCGTCGAGAAGGCTTCGATACCGTCGGCGCCGAGGCCGCGGATCTGGGTGGTCGAGAGCGAGGCGATCTGCGTCGCCGCCAGCGCCGCCACCTGGGTGTCGGCGAGACCGGCCATCTCGGTTGCCGTCAAGGCGGCGAGCTGGGTGTCGGCGAGGCCGGAGATCTGGGTGGCGGTCAGCGACCCGATCGCCGTCGCCGAGATGGCGGCGACCTGGGTGGTGGAGAATTCGTCGAACTGGCTCTCGGTCAGCGCCGCGAGCTGGGTACCGGCGAGGCCGGCGATCTGGGTCGCCGCGAGGCGATCGATCTGGCCGGTCGAGAAGGCGGCGATCTGCGTCTCGGTGAGCGCCCGCAGTTCCGTGGTGGTCAGCGCCGCCACCTGCGAGGTGGCGAGCGAGGCGATCTGCGTCGTCGTCAGACCGGCGATGCCGGTCGTCGACAGCGCCGCGACCTGGGTGGTGGTCAGTCGTCCGAGCTGCGCGGTGCCGAGCGCCTCGACCTGTCCGGCGGTCAACGCCGCGATCTCGGTGGTCGCCAGGGCGCCGAGCTGGGTGGTGCTGAGCGCCGTCAGTTCGGTCGCGGTGAGGCCGCGCACCGCACTGGTCGTCAACGCCGCGATCTGGGTGGTGGCCAGCGCCGCCAACTGATCGAGCGCCAGTTCGGACGCCTGGGTCTCGGTCAGGCCCTTGATGCCGGTGGTGGTCAGCACCCCGATCTGAGTGGTGGTCAGCGCCGCCAGCGCCGTGGCGTCGAGCGCCGCGATCTGGCTCGAGGCGAGGGCGGCGGCCTGCGTCGTCGTGAGCGAGGCGATCGCCGTGGTGGTCAGCCCGTCGATGCCGGCGGCCGAGATCGCGGCGATCTGGGTGGTGGTGAGCGCGGCGAGGCGGGTCGCGTCGAGCACCGCGGTCTGAGCCGAGGTCAGGCTGCGCACCTGGGTGGAGGAGAGCCCGGCGAGCTGGGTGGTGGTGAGCGCCGCCACCTGGGTCGCACCGAGCGCCGCGATACCGGTCGGGGTCAGGCCCTTCAGCTGGGTGGTCGACAGTGCCGAAATCTGCGTCGCCGACAGCGCGCCGATCTGCCCGGTGGTGAGGCCGCCGATCTCGGTGGCGGTGAGCGCCGTGAGCTGGGTGGTGGTGAGTGCGGCGAGTTCGGTCTCGGTGAAGCCGCTCGCCGCCGTAGCCGTCAGCGCGGCGATCTGGGTGCCGGAGAGCCGGGCGAGCTGGACGAGCGACAGGTCACCGACCTGCGTCGCGCTCAGGCCGGCGAGCGCCGTGGTGGTCAGCGCCGCGATCTGGTCGGTCGAGAGCGCCGCCACCTGAGTGGTGTCGAGCGAGCCGAGCTGGGCGGATCCGATCGTCGCCACCTGGGTGGCGGAGAGGGCCGCGAGCTGGGTCGCGCTCAGCCCGTCGAGGGCGGTCGCCGACAGCGCCGCCACCTGGGTGGTGGTCAGCCCGGCGATCTGCTCGGTGGTCAGCGCCGCCGCCTGGGTCGAGGCGAGGCCGCCGATCTCGGTCGCCGGGATCGAGCGCAGCTGCTCGGTGGTCAGCGCCGCGATGCCGGTCTGGGTGAGGCCGGCGAAGGCCGCCGCGGTGAGTGCCGCCAACTGGCCGGTGTCGAGCGCGGCGATCTGGGTGGCGGTGAGCGCCCCGACTCCGGTGGCGTCGAGGCCGCGCAACGCCGTGGTGGTGAGCGCCGCCACCTGACCGGCGGAGAGCGCGCCGAGCTGGGTCTCGCTGAGCGAGCCGACTTGGGTGGCCGAGAGCGCCCTGAGTTCGGTGGTGGTCAGCGCCTGAGCCTGCGCCGTGGTCAGGCCGTCGAGACCGGTGACCGACAGGGCCGCCGCCTGAGTGGTCGACAACGCCGCCATCTGCGTCGCGTCGAGACCGGCGATCTGGGTGTCGACGAGCGAGGCGATCTGGGTGGTCGTCAGCGCCGCGAGCTGGGTCGAGGTGAGCTCCGCCATGCGGGTCGGCGCGAGACCGGCGAGACCGGTCGCCGAGATCGCGGCGATCTGGTCGGCGGCGAGCGCGGCGAACTGCGTCGAGGTGAAGGCCGCCACCTGCGACGACCCGAGCCCGGCGAGGCCGGTGGTGGTCAGCGAGGCGAGCTGGGCGACGTCGAGGGCGGCGATCTGGGTGTCGGCGAAGGACCCGAGCTGGGTCGCGGTGAGCGCGCGCAGCTGGGTGGCGGCCAACGACACCAGTTCCACGGCGGTCAACCCCGCGAGCGCCGTGGTGGTGAGCGCCGCCATCTGCGTGGTGGTGAGAGAGCCGAGCTGGGTCACGCTCAGCGCCGAGATCTGATCGGCGGTGAGACCGGAAAGCTGTGTCGCCGTCAGGCTCGACACCTGACGGGTGGTGAGCGCCTCGATCTGCGAGGTGGTGATCGCCGCGACCTGGGTGGCGGTGAGGCCGCCGACCTGGGTGGTGGTGAGCTCGGCGAGACGGGTCGTCGTCAGGCCGGCGATCTGCGCCGTCCCGAGGCCGGAGACGGCCGTGGCGGAGAGCGAGGTGAAGGACGTGGTGTCGAGCGCCGCGATCTGCGTCGCGGTGAGCCCCGAGGCGGCGCTCGCCGTCAGCGTGGCGATCTGGCGGGTGTCGAGTGCGGTGAGCCCGGTCGTCCCGAGTGCCGCCGCCTGGGTCGAGTTCAGCGCCCGGAGTTCGGTCGCCGTCAGCGACGCGAGCTGCGTGGTGGTCAGCGCCGAGATCTGATCCTCGGCCAGCGCCGCCACCTGGGTGGCGGTCAGGGCGCGGATCTGGGTGGTGCTCATCGCCGCGGGTTGTGCCGAGGCGAGCCCGCCGATCGCCGTCGTGGTCAGCGCCGCCAGTTGCCCGTTGGAGAGCGCCGCGAGCTGGGTCGCCGACAGGGCCTCCACCTGATCCGCATCGAGCCCGGCGATCGCCGTGGTGGTCAGCGCCGAGAGGTCCTCCGCCTCCATCGCCGCCACCTGGGCGGTGGAGAGCGACGCCACCTGCGTGACGTTCAGCCCCTTGGCCTGAGCGGTGGAGAGACCGGTGATCGCCTCGGCCGAGAGATCGTCGAGCTGTGTGGTGGTGAGCGCCCCGACCGCGGTCGCGGTCAGTGCGGCGAAACGCGTCGCGTCGAGCGAGACGAGCTGCTCGGCGGTGAGGCCGGTCACCTGCGTCGTCGTCAGCGCCGCGAGCTGGCTGGTATCGAGCGCGGCGAAGCGCGTCACGTCGAGCGAGCCGATCGCCGTGCTGGTCAGGCCGCGCAACTGGCGGGTGGAGAGCGAGGCGATGTCGGTGGCGTCGAGCCCTTCCAGCGCCGTGGTGGTCATCGCCCCGAGTTCGGTCGCCGTCAGCGCCGCCACCGCCGTCGCGCCGAGCGCGGCGACCTGCTCGGCGGTGAGGCCGGAGACGCCGGCGACCGACAGGGCGGCGATCTGCGAGGTGGCGAGCGCCCCGATCTGCTCGGTGGTCAGCGCCGCGACCGTGGTCGAGCGCAAGCCGCCGATCTGGGTGGTGGTCAGCGCCGAGAGCTGGGTGGTGGTCAGCGCCGCCACCTGGGTCGAGCCGAGGGAGGCGAGCGCCACCGCCGACAGGCCGCGGGCCTGGGTGGTGGTGAGCGAGGCGATCTGCGTCTCGGTCAACCAGGCCATCTGCGTCGACGTGAGACCGCCGATCTCGGTGGCGGTCAGCACGGCGAGGCGGGTGCCGGTGAGCGTCGTGAGGACGTCCTCGCCGAAGCCCTTCATCTGGGTCGGCGTCAGGGCGGCGAGCTGCGTGTCGGTCAGCGCCGCGATCTGCGTCGCGTCGAGCGCGCCGATGGCGGAGCTGGTCAGTGCCCGGAGCTGCGTGGTGGTGAGCGCCGCGAGTTCGGCCTCGGTCATCGCCGCGATCGCGGTGGTCGCCAGCGAGGTGAGTTGGGTGGTGCTCAGACCGGCGATCTGAGTGGTGGAGAGGGCGGCGATCTGCGTCTCGCTCAGCCCGGCGATCGCCGAGGTGCTGAGCCACCCGATCTGCGAGGAGGTGAGCGCGGCCGCCTGGGTCGTCGTGAAGCCGCTCACCTCGTCGGCCGTCAGGCCGCGGATCTGACCGGCGGCGAGGGCCGAGAGGCGGGTGGCGTCGAGCACGTCGATCTGCTCGCCGGTCATCGCCGCGACCTGGGCCGCCGACATGCCGCGCAGCTGCGTCGTCGTCATCGCCTCGATCAGGGTCGACGGCAGCTCGGAGAGGACGGTGGCGGTGAGGCCGCCGATCTCGGTGGCGGTCAGCGCCGCGAAAGCGGTGGTCGAGAGGTCCGAGATCTGCTCGGCGCTCATCCCCTGCATCTGCGTCGCGCTGAGCGCGGCGATGCGCGTGGTGGTGAGCGCGGCGAGCTGGGTCGAGGCGAGCGCGCCGATCGCGGTGGAGGTGAGGGCGCCGAGCTGCGGTGTCGACAGGGCGGCGATCTGCGTCGCGGTCAGCGCCGACACTTCGTCGCCGGTCAGCACGCCGAGTTGCGTGGTGGTCAGCGCGTCGATCTGGGTGGTGGTCAGCGCCTGGATGAGGGTCTCGGCGAGACCGATCAGCGCCGTGGCGCGCAGCGCCGAGATCTGCGCCTGCGACAGGGCGGCGATGGCTTCGGTGCTCAGCGCCGAGAGCGCCGTCGAGCCGAGGCCGGCGACCTGGGTGGAGGCGAGACCGGCGATCTGGGTGACGTTGAGCTGGCCGATCTGATCGGCGGAAAGCAGGCCGATCTGCGTGGTGGTGAGGCCGCGCAGCTGGGTCGTGGTGAGCGCCGCGAGCGTGTCGGACGACAGCGCGCCGATCTGGGTGGCGTTGAGCCCGGACATCGCCGTCGAGGTGATCGCCGCGATCTGCTCGGCCGACAGGGCGTCGAACTGCTCCGCCGTCAGGCCGCGGATCGGGCCGGAGCCCAGCGCGGCGATCAGCGTGGTCGAGAGCGCCGCGACGGCGTCGGCGCCGAGGGCTTTGAGATCGCCACCGTCGAGCGCCACGAACTGCGTGGTGGTGAGCGCCGAAAGTTGCGTCGCCGACAGCGCCGCCACCGCCGTCGAGGTCAGCGCCGCCATCTCCGTTCCGTTCAAGGCGGCGAGATGGGCGAGATCGAGATCGCGGATCTGCGTCTCGCTGATGCCGGAGACGGCGAGGCTCGGCAGCGCCGCCATCTGGGTGACGCTCAGCGCCGCGATCTGGGTGGAGGCCATCGCCGCCATCTGGGTCGAGCGCAGGCCGGAGAGCTGGGTCGAGGTGAGCGAGGCGACCTGATCGGTGGTCAGCGCCGCGACGTGATCGGCGTCGAGCGAGGTGATCTGGGTCGAGGTGAGACCGAGGATCTGGCTCGTCGACAAGGTCGCCAACTGGGTCGTGGTCAGTTGGCCGAGCTGCGAAGCGGAGAGCCCGGTGAGGGCGGTGGACGTGAGCGCCCCGAGCTGGGTCGCATCGAGCCCGGAGAGGAGGTCGGCGGTCAGACCGGCCACCTGTCGCGCCGAGACGGCGGCGAGCTGAGTCGTCGACAGCGCGTCGATCTGGGTGTCGGTCAGGACCGCGACGGCGCTCACCGACAGGCCGCGGATCTGGGTCGTCGCCATCGACGCCAGCTGCGTGGTGGTCAGCGCCGTCGCCTGGGTCGAAGACAGCGACACCACCTGGTTCGGGTTCAGCCCGGCGATCTGTTCGACGCTCAACCCGGCGATGTCGGTGGTCGACAGGCCGGTGAGACCGGTGGTGGTGAGGGCGCCGATCTGGGTCGAAGAGAGGGCGTCGAGTTGCGCGGCCGACAGCGCCGCCACGTCGGAGCGGTCGAGCCCGGCGATCTGCGTGGTGGTGAGCGCCGCGATCTGCGCGGTCGAAAGCTCGGCGAACTGGGTGGCGTTGAGAGCGCCGATCCCGGTGGAGGTCAGGGCCGCCAAGCGCGTGTCGACGAGCGCGGCGAGTTCGCCGGCGGTCAAAGCCTGGATCTGCGTCACCGCCAGCAGCGACAGCTGGCTCGAGGTGAGACCGGCGAACTGGGTGTCGGTGAAGGCGGCGATCTGGGTCGTGGTCAGCGCACGGATCTGGGTGGTCGACAGCGCCGCGATCTGGGTTTCGGTCAGCGCCTGCACCTGCGCGGTGGCGAGCAGCGCCAGATCGGTTGTCTGGAAGCCGCGCACCTGCAGCGTCGTCAGCGCCTGCAACGCCGTCGCCGTGAGCGCCTCGACCTGGAGGGTTGTCAGCGCAGCGATCTGGAACGACGAGAGACCCGCCACCTGATCGGCCGTCAGCGCCGCGATCTCGGCGTTCGACAGGCCCGAGAACTGGGTGGTGGTGAGCGCCCCGATCTGGGTCGATGACAGCGCGGCGAACTGCGTCTCGGTGAACGCGGCGAGATTGGCGCGGGTGAGGCCGCTGATCTGGGTGGTGTCGAGCGCGGCGATCTTGTCGACACCGAGGGCGGCGAGCTGCGACGCCGACAGCCCGGCGAGCGCCGTCGACGTCAGGGCACGGAACTCGTCGATCGTCATCGCCGCCAGATCCTCGGTGCCGAGGCCGGCGATCTGCGGCGAGGTCAGCGCCGCGAACTGGGATGCGGTGAGCGCCTCGAACTGGGCGTCGGTCAGCTCGTCGACCTGGGTGGCGCTCAGGCCCTTGATCTGGGTGGTGCCGAAGGCGGCGATCTGCTCGGTCGAGAAGGCGGCGATCTGGGTGGCGCTCAGGGTCGCGACGTCGGCCGAGGTGAGGCCGAGGATCTGGGTGGCGGTGAGCGCCGCGATCTCGTCGGTGGTGAAGGCCGCCACCTGGGTGGTCGCCAGCGCGCCGATCTGGCTCGCCGACAGCCCGCCGAACTGGGCGACGGTGAGCGCGCCGATCTGATCGGTGGAGAGCCCCTTGACCGCGGTGGTCGTCAGTCCGGCGATCTGGGTGTCGGCGAAGGCGCCGAGCTGCTCGCTGGTCAGCACCGACACCGCGACGCGGCCGAGCCCGGCGACCTGGGTGGCGGTGAGCGCGCCGATGCCGGTGGTGGTCAGCGCCCCGATCTGCGTCGAGGTGAGCGCGGCGAGCTGGGTGGAGCCGAAACCCGAGATCTGGGTGGTGGTGAGGTCGGCGATCTCGGTCGTGGTCAGGCCGCGCAGCTGGATCGAGTTGAGCGAGCCGAGTTGGGTCGAGGTGAGCGCGGCGAACTGTTCGGCGCTCAGCTCGGCGAAATCGGTCGCCGTCAGACCGCGCAACTGCGTCGTCGTCAGGACCGCGATGTCCTCCGGTTCCAACGCCGAGAGCTGGATCTCGCTGAAGACGCTGAGCTGGAGCGCCGAGAAGACGATCTGGGTGGGAACCAGCGCCGCGATCTGGGTCGAGGTCAGCGCCTCGACCTGGGTGGTCGACAGCGACTGGATGGCGCTGGTCGAAAGTTCCGTGATGTCGGTCGTGCTCAGCCCCGCGATCTGCGTCGCCGTGTAGGACGAGAGGGAGGTGAGGGACGAGATGGACGTCACGGCGACCTGCGAGCACGGTTCGACCGGGGCACGAGCGCCCCACGGTCCGCGAAGCAAGCGAAATGCCATGGAAACAGAGAGAATTCCGGTATTGTATTCAGCGCTTTGGGGGAAGCGTGGGTGAGCTGCGCGGCGCCGGGGGGCAGAATGTTCCCCCTTCCGCGGCGATCTTTGCCGACCGGGCGCAGGTCCTGCCGGCCGGTCTTTTCGGGCGAAAAAGGGCGGGTGCACCGACGGGAGGCGCGCCGCGATCGTCGGTGGTGAGGAAGATCCACGGCGCCGGCCGATCGCTCGTCGGCGGCCCATGTCTCGGCGCTCTGGACAGGGCGGATGCGGATACGGGATATCTCGGGTGGGCGGATGACCGCCGCGACCGCCGGTCACGGCGCACCGACCCCCTTCCTCGAGGCCGTTTCATGCCCCGCTTCGCCGCCAATCTGACGATGATGTTCACCGAAGCGCCGTTCCTCGAGCGCTTCGCCCGCGCCGCCGCGGCCGGGTTCACGGCGGTCGAGTATCTCTTCCCCTACGAGGTCGCGCCCGAGGCGATCGCCGCCGAACTCGAGCGCAACCACCTCACCCAGGCGCTGTTCAATCTGCCGCCGGGCGACTGGGCGGCGGGCGAACGCGGTCTCGCCTGTCGCCCCGATCGTTTCGCCGACGTCCTCGCCGGCGTCGAGCACGCGCGCCCGTGGGTACGCGCGACGAACGTGTGTCGCATACATCTGATGGCCGGTCTCGGCGACCGCTCGAACCCCGATCACGTCGCCGCCTACGCCCGCACCGTCGCCGCCGTCGCCGACCGTTTGGCCGCGGACGGCGTCGACGTTCTGATCGAGCCGATCAATCGTCGCGACATGCCGGGCTATTTCCTCGACGACTTCGACTTCGCCGCCGAGCTGATCGCCGATCTCGCCCGGCCGAACCTCAAGCTGCAGTTCGACGTCTACCATCGCCAGATTCTCGCCGGCGACGTCACAATGGCGCTGCGGCGCTTCCTGCCGATCGTCGGCCACGTCCAGATCGCCGCGGTGCCGGAGCGCCACGAGCCGGGCAGCGGCGAACTCGACGACATCAGGATCTTCGCCGAGCTCGATCGGCTCGGCTATGCCGGCTTCGTCGGCTGCGAATACCGTCCCGCCGCCGGCACCGAATCCGGCCTCGGCTGGTTCGCGCCGTGGCGCGGGAAGGGCGGGGCGGGGTGACCCGACGCGAGAGCCGACCGGCTCAGCGCAGGTGGCTCTCGACCCAGCGCAGGATCTGCGGCGTCGACATGGCGCCCGGTTGGCGGGCCACCTCGCGGCCGCCGACGAAGAGGGCGAGCGTCGGGATCGAGCGGATACCGTGGCGGGCGCCCGCCGCCTGATCGGCCTCGGTGTCGAGTTTCAGCGCGCGCACCCGAGGCTCGAGTTGCGCCGCGGCTTCGGCGAAGCTCGGCGCCATCATCCGGCACGGGCCGCACCACGGCGCCCAGAAGTCGACCAGCAGCGGCAGGTCGGAGCGCTCGATCTGGCGGGCGAGGCCGGCGCCGTCGACTTCGATCGGCTTTCCCGGAAACAGCGCCGTCTTGCAGCTCGGGCAATGGGCGGCCTGGAATTGGCCGGCGAGCTTGTCGTCGGGCAGGCGGTTGACGGCCCCGCAGCCGGGGCAGACGACGTGAACGGGCATGAGGCTCTCCTCGAACGGGGCGCCGCGCGGACCGCGGCTCGGTCGCGCCTGACATCGGCATTCGGCGCCGGCCGTTCAAGGGCGCTGCCGGGGCGGATCGTCGCGGTCGACGCCGCCGCCCCGGTGTTTCACCTCACTTCGGCGCCATGCGCAGCGCGCCGTCGAGGCGGATGACCTCGCCGTTGAGCATGGCGTTGTCGATGATCGCCATCACCAGCTTGGCGTATTCCTCCGGCCGGCCGAGGCGCGACGGGAAGGGCACCGAGGCGCCGAGGCTGTCCTGCACCGCCTGCGGCAGGCCGCGCAGCATGGCGGTCTCGAAGATGCCCGGCGCGATGGTGTTCACCCGGATGCCGAACTGGGCGAGTTCGCGGGCGATCGGCAGGGTCATGCCGACCACGCCGGCCTTGGAGGCGGCATAGGAGGCCTGACCGATCTGGCCGTCGAAGGCGGCGACCGACGCGGTGTTGATCACCACGCCGCGTTCGCCGCCGGCATCCGGCTCGAGCGTCGACGCGCCGGCGGCCACCAGCCGCAACACGTTGAAGGTGCCGACGAGGTTGACCTCGACGCCGCGGCGGAAGTCGTCGAGCGGCAGCGGCCCGTTGCGCCCGACGACGCGGCCGCCCGGCGCGACGCCGGCGCAGTTGACCAGGATGCGCGTCGGCCCGTGCGCCGCCGCGGCGAGTTCCACCGCCACTTCGACGCTCTCGGCGTCGGAGACGTCGCACTTCACCGCGAGGCCGCCGATCTCCTTCGCCACCGCTTCGGCCGCTTCGAGATTGAAATCGAGAACCGTGACCATGGCGCCCGCCGCCGCCAGCGCCCGCGCCGTCGCCTCGCCCAGCCCCGATCCGCCACCGGTGACGATCGCCGCCTGTCCCTTGATCTGCATGGAAGTTTCCTCTTCTTCGTCGTTTCGTCGAGCGCGCACCGGGGCGCGCCGTGTCACACCAGTTCGAACGCCATGGCGGTGGCTTCGCCGCCGCCGATGCACAGGCTGGCGACGCCGCGCTTCAATCCGTGGGTCTTCAGCGCCGCCAGCAACGTCACGATGATCCGCGCCCCCGAAGCGCCGATCGGATGACCCAGCGCACAGGCGCCGCCGTGGACGTTGACCGCGTCGTGCGGCAGATCCATCTCGCGCATGGCGGCGAGCGCCACCACCGCGAAGGCCTCGTTGATCTCCCAGAGATCGACGTCCTTCGTCGTCCAGCCGACCCGATCGAGCAGCTTCTCCATCGCGCCGACCGGGGCGGTGGTGAACCACGCCGGCTCGCGCGCATGCCCGGCGTGGCCCTTGATCACCGCGAGCGGCGCAAGCCCACGCTTCTCGGCCTCCGACCGGCGCATCAGCACCAGCGCCGCCGCGCCGTCGGAGATCGACGAGGAGTTCGCCGCCGTCACCGTGCCGCCGTCGCGGAAGGCGGGCTTGAGCGCCCGGATCTTGTCGCGCTTGGCCTTGCCCGGCTGTTCGTCGATGGCGATCTCGCCGGCCTTCGTCGTCACCGGCACGACTTCGCCGGCGAAGGCGCCCGAGGCGATCGCCTTCAGCGAGCGGTCGAGCGAGGTCAGCGCATAGTCGTCCTGCATGTCGCGGGTGAAGCCGAAATGTGCCGCCGTGTCCTCGGCGAAGGTGCCCATCAGCCGGCCCTTGGCATAGGCGTCCTCCAGCCCGTCGAAGAACATGTGGTCGATCACCCGGCCGTGGCCGAGCCGATAGCCGCCGCGCGCCTTGTCGAGGAGGTAGGGGGCGTTCGACATGCTCTCCATGCCGCCCGCCACCACGATCGAGGCGTTGCCGGCGAGGATGGTGTCGTGGGCGAGCATCGCCGCCTTCATGCCCGAGCCGCAGACCTTGCCGACGGTGGTGCAGGTGACCGAGATCGGCAGCCCGGCGCCGAGCACCGCCTGGCGCGCCGGCGCCTGACCGACGCCGGCCGGCAGCACGCAGCCGACGAAGGCCTCGTCGACGTCGTCACCGACGAGCCCGGCCCGCGCCACCGCCCCGCGGACCGCCACGACGCCGAGGGCCGCCGCCACCCTGGCGGCGAAATCGCCCTGGAAGACGCCCATCGGCGTGCGGGCGGCGGAGACGACGACGATCGGATCGGACGACATGGGGCGACTTCTCCCGGACTGGCCTTCTGCGGACGGTTCGCCGGCGAGCATAGCGTCCTCGTCGCGCTTGGCCATGCGACAGGTGCACGGCGGTGGCGCGTGGTCGGAGAGCGAACAGCAGTGGACGTACCGACATTGACGTATACGAGAGAATTGCTTCCTGAGCGGAATAGGGGATGATGGGCGCCCGCGGCCGATCGCCGCTCACCCGTTCCGCCGGCGCCGAACGCGCCGCGTGCCGGCCAGATCAGAAGGATGCCCCATGCCCGTGCCCGCTCTCTTCGCCGGTCGCCTCTCGCTCCCGGTGATCGTGTCGCCGATGTTCATCGTCTCCGGCCCCGATCTCGTCGTCGGCTCGTGCAAGGCCGGCCTCGTCGGCACCTTCCCGGCGCTGAACCAGCGCACGACCGAGGGCTATGCCGACTGGCTCGACGAGATCGCCGGCCGGCTCGCGCCGACCGACGCCCCCTATGGCGTCAATCTCATCGTCCACGGCTCCAACAAGCGGCTGATGCCCGACCTCCAGGTGACGGTCGCCAAGAAGGTGCCGCTGGTCATCACCTCGCTCGGCGCGGTCAAGGACGTGGTCGACGCGGTCCATTCCTACGGCGGTCTCGTCTTCCACGACGTCATCAACCGCCGCCACGCCGAGAAGGCGGCGGAGGCCGGGGTCGACGGCATCATCGCCGTGTCGGCCGGGGCCGGCGGCCACGCCGGTACCATGAGCCCCTTCGCGCTGATCTCGGAGATCCGTCAGGTCTTCTCCGGCACCATCCTCGCCGCCGGCGCCATCTCCACCGGCGCCCACGTGCTGGCCGCCCGCGCCATGGGCGCCGACCTCGCCTACATGGGCACCCGTTTCATCGCGACGCAGGAGAGCCGCGCGAGCGCCGGCTTCAAGGACATGATCGTCGGCTCGAAGGCCGCCGACATCTTCTACACCTCGGCGATCAGCGGCGTGAACGCCAACTTCCTGCGCCCCTCGATCGTCGCCGCCGGCCACGATCCCGACAACCTGCCGGCCCACGGCAAGATGGACATGGAGGGTGAGGCCAAGGCCTGGAAGGACATCTGGTCCGCCGGCCAGGGCGTCGGCTCGATCGACGACGTGCCGACGGTCGCCGAATTGGCGGCGCGGCTGAAGGCGGAATACGAGGCGGCGAAAGCCGGGTTGTGAGGGGACGCGGCCTTCCCGCCTCTCCCTTCGCGCCGATCTCGGCCCGCGCGCCACAGCCCCTCCGCGTTCCCGCTTCCGGCGGAGGAGGGGGCGGCCGAGACGTCCTCTGTCGTGGCGGGAGCCACGAGCCGGCGTGACGGAGTCGGTCAGTTCGGGAAGACGAAGACTTCCGAACGGTCGAGCGACACGCCGACCCGGTCGCCGCGGGCCACCGCGCGGCGCGCATCGACGATCGCTTCGATCGGCCGTTCCATGCCGTCGATGGCGAGGCCGACCGAGCGATGTTCGCCGAGGAAGCGGGTGGCGACCACCCGCGCCGCGAACTCGGCGTCCTCCGCCCCCAGAACGAACGCGTCGCGGCGGATGCAGACCAGCGCCGTCCCGTCGCGCACGCCGGGAGCCGCGAACGGGCCGAGCGGCGTCTCGGCCCGCCCGTCCCGCACCTCGGCCGGAATCTCTTCGAGGTCGGTGAAGAACTTGGCGGCGAAGAGATCGACAGGGTTCCGGAAGATCTCCTCCGGTGTGCCGACCTGCACGAGCCGTCCCGCCCGCATCAACGCGATCCGGTCGGCGACCGCCATGGCGTCGTCGGGGTCGTGGGTGACCATCACCGCGGCGGCGCCGGTGACCCGCAGGAGCCCGAGGAGCTGGGTGCGCATCCCGTGCCGCAGCCTCTGGTCGAGATTGGAGAAGGGCTCGTCCATCAACAGGACCGAGGGGCGCGGCGCCATGGCGCGCGCGAGCGCCACCCGCTGCTGCTCGCCGCCCGACAGCATGTGCGGATAGGCCCCGGCCCGATCGGCGAGCCCGACGCGGCCGAGGAGATCGGCGACGATCGCGTCCGCCATCGCCCCGGGTCTGCGCCCCAGGCCGAAGGCGACATTGGCGGCGGTGTCGAGATGCGGGAAGAGCGCATAGTCCTGGAACATCAGGCCGATGCCGCGCTGCTCCGGCGGCACGAAGACGCCGGCGTCGGCCAAGATCCGACCCGCGACCGTCACGCGCCCGGCGGTCGGCCGTTCGAGCCCGGCGGCGATCCGCAGAAGCGTCGTCTTTCCGCAACCCGACGGGCCGAGCAGCGCCACGATCTCGTTCGCGCGGACCTCGAGATCGACGCCGTCGAGGGCGCGCTTGCCCCGATAGTCGTGGCGAATACCGGAGAAGGCGAGGGCGGGGATCGGATCCGGAGCTCTCACGCGGGCTCTCCCTGAGGCTGGCCGCCGGTGGGCGCGCGGCGGCCGAGTCCGGTGAGGACGACGATCGGCAGCAAGCCGAAGGCGACGATCAGGAGCGCGGCCAATCCGCCGTTCTCGTAGGTGCCGCGCGCCGCCTCGCCGTAGAGATGGGTCGCGAGGGTCTCGAAATTGAGCGGCCTGAGGAGCAACGTCGCCGGCAACTCCTTCATGCAGTCGACGAAGACGAGCAGCGCCGCCCCGGCGAGCGCCGGCGTCGTCAGTGGGAGCAGCACTTCGCGCAACACGCCGAAGGGCGTTCGTCCCAGCGTGCGCGCCGATTGGTCGAGCGACGGCGAGATCCGTTCGAGCCCGGTTTCGATCTTCGAAGCCGCGAGGCGAAAGAAGCGCACCACATAGGCGAGCACCACCGCACCGATCGAGGCCGAGAAGACGAGCCCCGTCGGCGAGAAACCGAGGCCGACGGCCGCTTCGCGGACCAGGCCGTCGAGCCCGCCGAGGAAGGCGAGGAGGCCGATGGCGAGTACCGTGCCGGGCACCGCATAACCGAGGCTCGACACCCGCAGCGTCGCTTCGTGGAACCGTGAACCCGCATGGAGTCGCCGCCCGGCGACGACCACCAGCGCCGTCCCGACCGCGATCCCCGTCGCGAGCCCGGCGACGAGCAGTGTGTTGCCGACCTCCGCCAGAATCTCGGTCGGCACGCCGGCGAAGGCGAGCCGGTTCGCCGCCTGTCGGGCGAGATGAAGGGCGGGAGCGACGAAGCCGAGGAAAGCCGGCAGGAAGCCGACGAGGAAGAGCGCGATCCCGGCCGCCCCGCCGATTCGCCGCGGCGTCATCGGCCGGCTCGCCCGGCCGATGACGGCATAGCCCCGGTTTCCCCGCGCCAGCCGCTCCACGAGCAGCAGCGTCAGGATGAAGGCCAGCATGGCGAGGGCGATCTGCGCGGCGCCGGCGAGATCGGAGCGATTGACCCAGGTCGAATAGACCGCCGCCGTCAGGGTGTTGATCGACAGGAACTCCGCCGCGCCGACGTCGTTGAGTGTTTCCATGATCGCCAGCGCCGCCCCCGCCGCGATCGCCGGCCGGGCGAGCGGCAGTGCGACGCGGAAGAACACCGCGCGACCGTCCGCTCCGAGCATCCGCGCCGCCTCGGTGAGCCGCGTCATCTGGGAGAGGAACACCGTGCGCACCGCGACGTAGACGTAAGGGTAGAGCGCCAGACCGAAGATCACCACCGCGCCGGGCAGCGAGCGCGGATCGGGCAGACGAAAGTCCGCCGGCCGAGCGTAACCGAGCAGCGCGCGCAGCGTCGACTGCACGGGCCCGATCGGGTGCAGGAGATCGAGCCAGGAATAGGCGAGCACATAGGCCGGGAAGGCGAGGGGCAGAAGCAGCGCCACCTCGAGCAGGCGCCGGCCGGGAAAATCGTAGGCCGTCACCAGCCAGGCGCTGGCGGTTCCGACCACGATGACGAAGATCGCCACCCCCGTCGCGAGGAGCGTCGTCTCCACCGTCGCGGCGGGAACGACCGTCGTGAAGAGATGGCGCCAGAGATCGCCGCTGCCTCGCGCCGCGATCGCCGCCAGCGCCAGAATCGGCGCCACCGCGATCGCCGCCGCC
The DNA here is from genome assembly GCA_937873675.1 of uncultured Alphaproteobacteria bacterium. Lineage (GTDB taxonomy): Bacteria > Pseudomonadota > Alphaproteobacteria > Rhizobiales > Ancalomicrobiaceae > CALBKH01. The sequence goes on from CALMYM010000260.1 coordinate 18,559, forward strand.
GCGAGACCCGCGAGGGCGAAGCCGCCCGGAGCGGCGAAGGCGGAGATCGGACGGCGCAACATCGACCCTTCTCGGGCGAGGCACCGGCGCGACGGGCGCGCCGGTGCGAACGAGTATCGATCTCGAGTTTACTGGTCGAACCGCACCTTGTCGACGAGCAGGCTCGCGGTCTTGCGGTGCGCGGCGATCTCGGCGAGCGACACCGTGTCCGGCTTCAGCATTCCGAGCGCTGCGATGGTCGCGGTGACCGAGGCCGAGGCGTTGACCGGGTACTCGAAATTCTGCTCGGCGTAGATCTTCTGGCCGGCCGGCGAGACCAGATACCCGATGAGCTTGCGCGCCGCCGCCTCGTTGGGGGCGTTCTTGGCGAGGGCCGCGCCGGTGGCGTTCACATGGGTGCCGCCGCCGGCGAAGGTCGGCAGCACGACGGCGACGCCTTCGCCCCAGGTCTTCTGTTCCGGTCCGCCGGCGCCCGAGCGCATCAGCCCGACGTAATAGGAGTTGCCGACGCCGAGGGTGCAGAGCCCGCCGAGGATGTCGCGGGCGACGTCGCGATCGCCGCCGCCGGGCTTCTTGGCGAGATTGGCCTTGAGACCGGTGAGCCACGCCTCGGTCTTCGCCTCGCCCACGCGGGCGATCATCGCTGCGATCAGGGCGGTATTGTAGGGATGTTGACCCGAGCGGATGCAGATCTTGCCCTTCCACTTCGGATCGGCGAGTTCCTCGTAGGTGAGCGTCGCCGGAGCGGCCGCCTTGTCGACCCACACCAGACGGGCGCGCAACGACAACGCCGTCCACGCCCCGTCCGGGCTGCGCAGGTTCGCCGGCACCGCCGCCTCGACCGTCGCCGACTTCATCGGCTTGGTGACGCCCTTGTTCACCAGTTCGACCAGATTGCCGACGTCGACGGTCATCAGCAGGTCCGCCGGAGAGGCCGCACCTTCGGTCGCGACGCGCTCGGCGAGCCCGTCTTTGACGAAGACGGTGTTGACCTTGATGCCGGTCTGGGCGGTGAAGGCAGCGGCGAGCGGGGCGAAAAGGCCCGGTTCGCGCGTCGTGTAGACGTTCACTTCTTCGGCCACGACGGGCGTCGCCAGGACGCAGGCACACAGGGCGAGGGGGGCGAGGAGACGCGATCGAGGCATGATCTCTTTCCGGTGAGTGGGCGATCCCCCCAAAAAGAGTTTTTGCGAGTGATTGTCAATAGCGATAATTTCTACCCCGTTGGGTCCGGGGCGGGCGCACCTCACCCGCCGGCGCCGGCCACCGCCCTCGCGATGACCAGTCGCTGGATGTCGCTGGCGCCCTCGTAGATCTGGCAGACCCGGACGTCGCGATAGATCCGCTCGACGGGATAGTCGGCGAGATAGCCGTAGCCGCCGTGGATCTGGATGGCGTCGGAGCACACCTTCTCCGCCATCTCCGAAGCGAAGAGCTTGGCCATCGAGGCTTCCGTCAGGCACGGCAGTCCGGCTTCGCGCAAGTTCGCGGCGTGATGCACCATCTGCCGCGCCACCTCGATCTGCGTCGCCATGTCCGCGAGCCGGAAGGCGACCGCCTGATGCTCGACGATCTTCTTGCCGAAGCTCTCGCGCTCTTGCGCATAGTCGCGCGCCGCCTCGAAGGCCGCCCGCGCCATGCCCACCGCCTGCGACGCGATGCCGATGCGCCCGCCCTCGAGGTTGGACAGCGCGATCTTGTAGCCCTCGCCCTCACGGCCCAGCCGCAGGTCGTCGGAGAGCCGCATCCCCTCGAAATGGATCTGGCAGGTGTCGGAGGCGTGCTGGCCGAGCTTCTTCTCGACCGTGCCGACGACGTAGCCGGGCGTGTCGGTCGGCACGATGAAGGCGGTGATGCCACGCTTGCCGGCGCTCGCATCGGTGACGGCGAAGACGATCACCACTTTGGCCGTCGAGCCCGAGGTGATGAACTGCTTGGTGCCGTCGAGGATCCAGTCGTCGCCGTCCCGCCGCGCCCGGGTCTTCAAGGCCGAGGCGTCCGACCCGGCCTGCGGTTCGGTCAGCGCGAAGCCGCTGATCCATTCGCCGCTCGCCATCTTCGGCAGGAACCTCGCCTTCTGTGCCTCGCTGCCGAACTTCAGGATCGGCATGCAGCCGACCGAATTGTGGACGCTCATGATGGTCGACACCGCGCCGTTGCCGGCGGCGATCTCTTCGAGCGCCACCGCATAGGCGAGCTGTCCGGCGTTCGAACCGCCCCATTCTTCGGGCAGCAGCATGCCGAAGAACCCGGTCTCGCCCATCGCCGCGATCGCCTTGGCCGGATACTTGTGTTCCCGGTCCCACAGCGCCCCGTGGGGCTTCAGCCGCCGGGTGGCGAAGTCGCGGGCCATGTCGCGGATCTGGGTCTGCTCTTCGGTGAGGATCATCGGGGGCTCCGGGCGGGGAGGGGGGCGAGAAGCGCGGACGCGTAGGGTGCCATCGAGCGCAGCGAGATGCACCGTCCCCGTGGCGAGATCACACGGCATTTGCATCGAGCGCCGCGCGCTCCCCCTTCTCCCCTCGCGGGAGAAGGTGCCCCGTAGGGGCAGATGAGGGGGCGCCGCGAAGCGGCAACCGGGCGAGAGCCGCGAAAGCCGAAGTCCGAGGAGAGGCCCAGACCCCTCATCCGGCCTTCGGCCACCTTCTCCCGCAAGGGGAGAAGGGTTCCTCGTAGCGCCGCCTTCGTGCCCTCACAAACTCCGCGCGATCAGCTCCTTCATGATCTCGTTCGTCCCGCCGTAGATCTTCTGCACTCGGCTGTCGGCATGGAGGCGGGTGATCGGGTATTCCATCATGTAGCCGTAACCGCCGAACATCTGCAGGCAGGTGTCGACGATCTCGCACTGCTTCTCGGTGGTCCACCACTTGGCCATCGACACCGTCGGTACGTCGAGCCGGCCGGCGGCGTATTTCGCCACGCAGTCCTCGACGAACACCCGGCCGATGCGAGCCTCGGTGGCGCATTCGGCGAGCTTGAAGGCGGTGTTCTGGAAGGCGGCGATCGGTTGGCCGAAGGCGGTGCGCTCCTTGGTGTAGACCCGTGCGAGGTCCACCGCCCGGTCGATGAAGCCGACCGCGCCGATCGCCAGCATCAGCCGCTCGTAGGGCAGTTGCTCCATCAGCTGATAGAAGCCGCGCCCCTCGTCCGGGCCGAGCAGGTTGGCGACCGGCACGCGCGCCTCGTCGAAGAACAGCTCGGCGGTGTCCTGCGCCTTCTGACCCAACTTCTCGAGGTTGCGGCCGCGGCGGAAACCGTCGAGCCCTTGCGTTTCGACGCACAGCAGAGACACGCCCTTCGACCCTTCGCCGCCGGTCTTGGTGACGGTCATCAGGAAGTTGGCGTTGATGCCGTTGGAGATGAAGATCTTCGAGCCGGTGAGGCGATAGTCGGCGCCGTCTCTGACCGCGCGGGTTTTCACCGCCTTGAGGTCGGAGCCGGTGCCCGGCTCGGTCATGGCGATGGCGCCGATCAGCTCGCCGGACGCGAGCTTCGGCAGCCAACGCGCCTTCTGTTCGTCGTTGCCGTAGGCCAACACGTAGTGCGCGGCGATCAGATGGACGTGGACGCCGAAGCCGGTGATGCCGAGCTTGCCGAGCACGTCGAACAGCACCGCGTCGTGATGGATGGTGCCGCCCATGCCGCCGTACTCTTCCGGCAGCGAGATGCCGAGAATGCCGGCCTCGCCCGCCTTCTCCCAGAAGGCGCGGGGGACGATCCGCGCCTTCTCCCACTCGGCTTCGTAGGGCAGATATTCGGCTTCGAAGAACTTGGTGAGGCTGTCCTCGAGGATCGAGAGCTCTTCGCTCCACCACATCGGCCGATCGACCATGACTTCCTCCCTGCGAGATCCGTTGCGATCTCTCGTTCTTCCTCAGAGCGACATGCCGCCGCCGACGATCAGCACCTGACCGCTGACGTAGTTCGATTCCGGTGCGCAGAAGAGATAGACGCCGTCGGCGGCCTCCTCCGGCGTGCCGGCGCGGCCG
>CALMYM010000261.1 GCA_937873675.1 uncultured Alphaproteobacteria bacterium
ACCGAACTGCGCCTCCCAGATGGTGAGCGCGTCCGGCTCGGCGAGCGAATAGCCGTATTCGAAGCCGAGCACGGCCTCTTCCGAGAGCATCGAGTTGATGACCTCGTACCGCGCCTGACCATCGGCGAGGTTGTTGAGCGGGATGTAGCGGGCTTCGGTCTCCTGATCGTAGAGGACCGTGTGGCGCTGGGAGAAGGTGCCGCGTTCGCAATCCTGGCCGGAGAGGCGGACGGCGGAGCCCTGCTTGACCCGCCAGCCGAAGGCGAGGGATTCCGCCGTCGCCCAGTCGATGCCCTGACCCGTCTGGATCGCCGTGCGGCGATTGTCGAGGAAGCGCATGATCGTCTTGTGGACGTTGAAGCCGGCCGGCACCTCGCAGAGCTTGAGGCCGATCTCCTTCACTTCGTCCATCGTCAGGGCGCTGGTGCCGCTGCGCTCGCTGTCGTCGTGGATGCCGACGGCCTTGAGGCCCGCCCAACGACCGTCGAGCCAGTCGGCCTTGTTCGGCTTGAACGCCTGGCCGGCCTCGAACTCGTTGTTGAGGTGCTTGCGGAACTCCGCCTGCCACTCGTCGACTTCCTGACGCGTCACCACACCCTCGGCGACCAGCTTGTCGGTGTAGATCGACAGGGTCGTCGGATGGTTGCGGATCTTCCGATACATGATCGGCTGGGTGAAGCTCGGCTCGTCGCCTTCGTTGTGACCGAAGCGGCGATAGCAGAACATGTCGATGACGACCGGCTTGTGGAACTTCTGCCGGAACTCCACCGCCACCTTGGCGGCGAAGGTCACCGCTTCCGGATCGTCGCCGTTCACGTGCAGGATCGGCGCCTCGATCATCTTCGCCACATCCGAGGGATAGGGCGAGGAGCGCGAGAAGCGCGGATAGGTGGTGAAGCCGATCTGGTTGTTGATGATGACGTGGATCGAACCGCCGGTGCGGTGACCCTTCAGACCGGAGAGGCCGAAGCACTCCGCCACCACGCCCTGGCCGGCGAAGGCGGCGTCGCCGTGCAGCAGCAGCGGCAGGACGCGGCTGCGCTGGTCGAGCGGGATGATCTCGGCGAAGGGATCGTCGGCGAGCTGGTCCTGCTTGGCGCGGGCCTTGCCGAGCACCACCGGATTGACGATCTCGAGATGCGACGGGTTGGCGGTCAGCGACAGGTGGACGCGGTTGCCGTCGAACTCGCGGTCGGACGAGGCGCCGAGGTGATACTTGACGTCGCCCGAGCCTTCGACCTCGTCGGGGGCGAAGGAGCCGCCCTTGAACTCGTGGAAGAGCGCGCGATGCGGCTTGCCGAGCACCTGGGTGAGCACGTTCAGACGGCCGCGATGGGCCATGCCGAACACGATCTCCTTCACGCCGAGATTGCCGCCGCGCTTGATGATCTGCTCGAGTGCCGGGATCAGCGCTTCACCGCCGTCGAGGCCGAAACGCTTGGTGCCGGTGTACTTGACGTCGATGAACTTCTCGAAGCCCTCGGCCTCGATCAGCTTCTTGAGGATGGCGCGCTTGCCTTCCTTGGTGAAGGCGATGGCCTTGTCCGGGCCCTCGATGCGCTCCTGGATCCAGCTCTTCTCGCCCGGATCGGAGATGTGCATGAACTCGACGCCCAGCGTCGAGCAGTAGGTGCGGCGCAGGATGTCGACCATCTCGCGGACGGTCGCGAACTCGAGGCCGAGCACCTTGTCGATGAAGATCTTGCGATCGAGGTCCTTCTCGGTGAAGCCCCAGGAGGAGGGATGCAGCTCCTCGTGGTCCTTGTCGGCCGAGATGTCGAGCGGGTCGAGCTTGGCGTGGAGGTGGCCGCGCATACGGTAGGCGCGGATCATCATGATGGCGCGCACCGAGTCGCGGGCGGCGGCCTGCAACTGCTCCTGGGTGATCTCGACACCCTTGGCGGCGGCCTTGCCCTTGACCTTGTCCTTGAGCGACTTCTCCAGCCAATCCCAGTCGCCGTCGAGGACGGAGATGCGCTCTTCGCCCGGCTTGATCGGCCAGTTGGAACGCTTCCAGGACGGTCCCTTGGCGTTCTTGAGCACGTCGGACCGGTCGTCGCTCAACTCGCCGAAGAACTCGCGCCAGCTGGCGTCGACCGAAGCCGGGTTCTCTTCGTAGCGGGCGTAGAGGTCTTCGATCCAGGCGGCGTTGCCGCCGAAGAGGAACGAGGAGGTCTGCTGATCGTCACGATCCATGGTGCGTCTCGGAACCTCTCGGGCTCCGCCTCGATCTGGGTCGGCGCGTCCCGTCGCGGGGGCGTCCGTCTTCCGCTCGGTCGGTTCGGGCGGCGGGATCGAACCGATTCGTGGTCGTCACGGACCACGGCTTCGAACTCGCTCGCGATGTCGTCTCGGATCCGGCCGTCGGGTCCATGAGGTCGAGCCCATGGGGAAAGTCGGAACCGATCGTCGTTCGTCCGGGGACGAAGGGCGAGGGGAGCGTCGCCGCTCCCCTCGTCGAACTCACTTGCCGAAGGCCTTGATGGCTTCGAGCAGGGTCTCGCCGAGGCGCGCCGGCGACGGGGAGACGTGGACGCCGGCCTTGGCCATGGCGGCCATCTTCGACTTGGCGTCGCCCTTGCCGCCCGACACGATGGCGCCGGCATGGCCCATGCGGCGGCCCGGAGGGGCCGACACACCGGCGATGAAGCCGGCCATCGGCTTCTTGATGGCGTGGGAAGCGAGGAACTCCGCCGCCTCTTCCTCGGCCGAACCGCCGATCTCGCCGATCATGATGATCGACTCGGTCTCCGGGTCCTTCAGGAACATGTCGAGCATGTCGATGAACTCGGTGCCCTTGACCGGGTCACCGCCGATGCCGACGGCGGTGGTCTGGCCGAGACCGACGTCGGAGGTCTGCTTGACCGCCTCGTAGGTCAGGGTGCCGGAGCGCGACAGGATGCCGACGGTGCCACGCTTGAAGATGTGGCCCGGCATGATGCCGATCTTGCACTCGTCCGGGGTCAGGACGCCCGGGCAGTTGGGGCCGATGAGGCGCGACTTGGAGCCCTTGAGCGCCTTGCCGACCTTGACCATGTCGAGCACCGGGATGCCTTCGGTGATGCAGACGATCAGCTCCATCTCGGCGTCGATCGCCTCGAGGATGGCGTCGGCCGCGAACGGCGGCGGCACGTAGATCGAGGTCGCGTTGGCGCCGGTGGCGGCCTTGGCCTGCCAGACGGTGTCGTAGACCGGCAGGTCGATGTGCCAGGTGCCGCCCTTGCCGGGGGTCACGCCGCCGACGACCTGGGTGCCGTAGGCGATCGCCTGCTCGGAGTGGAAGGTACCCTGCGCGCCGGTGAAGCCCTGGCAGATGACCTTGGTGTTCTTGTCGACGAGAATGGACATCTGATCAAGCTCCCCGCACGGCCTTGACGATCTTCTGGGCCGCGTCGTCCAGGTTGTCGGCCGGGATGACGTTGAGACCGGACTCGCGGATGATCTGCTTGCCCAGTTCTTCGTTGGTGCCGGTCAGACGAACGACC
>CALMYM010000262.1 GCA_937873675.1 uncultured Alphaproteobacteria bacterium
AAGGCGGTGGGCTCACGGGTGGAGATCAGACCACGCGGCTTCCACAGCATGATGGTGACCATGGCGAAGCCGAAGAGCAGGGTGCGGTACTGGGTCGGGTCGAAGTCGGACCCGAAGATCAGTTTGAGGAAGTCCATTTCACGCATCAGTTCGAAGCCGCCGACCAACGCCATCGCGGCGATGACCACGCCCCACAGCGAGCCCATGCCGCCGAGCACGACGATGGCCAGGATGTTGGCCGATTCCATGAAGGTGAAGCTCTCCGGCGAGATGAAGCCCTGACGGGCGGCGAAGAACGAGCCGGCGAAGCCGCCGAACATGGCGCCGGTGGCGAAGGCGGTGAGCTTGGTGTTGGTGGTGTTGATGCCGAGCGACCGGCAGGCGATCTCGTCCTCGCGCAGCGCCTCCCAGGCGCGGCCGATCGGCAGACGGCGCAGCCGCAACGTCACGAAGGCGGTGAGCAGGGCCAGCGCCAGAATGACGTAGTAGAGGAACATGGTTCGGTGGATCGGCGAGAACTCCAGGCCGAAGATGGCGGCGAAGCCCTCGTCCGAGGCGTTGAAGGGGATGCCGAAGAGGGTCGGACGCGGGATGCCGGAGATGCCGGCGTACCCATTGGAGAAGTCCACCCAGTTGACCAGGATCAGGCGGATGATCTCACCGAAGGCGAGGGTGACGATGGCGAGATAGTCGCCGCGTAGACGCAGGACCGGGAAGCCGAGGATGACGCCCCAGGTGGCGGCGAGGATGCCGGCGATGGGCAACAGCATCCAGAACGACAGGCCGAAGGTCTTGGCGAGCAGCGCGTAGGAATAGGCGCCGACCGCGTAGAAGGCGACGTAGCCGAGGTCGAGCAGGCCGGCGAGGCCGACGACGACGTTCAGGCCCCATCCCAGCATGATGTAGATCAGGATCTGGATGCCGAAGTTGTCGATCCACTTGATCGAGCCGCCGGCGCCCAGCGTCGAGAGGATGATCACCGGGAAGACGAAGAGCAGGCCGATGAAGAACGGCGCGGCGACGCGCTCGACCGCCGGCGGAAGCGCGAGGGGCGCCTTCTTGGCCTTGGCCGGTCGGTTCCAGACGAAGAGCTTGAGCAGCAGGCGGCCGCCGACGATGACGGCGACGAAGGAAGCGAGGAGCGGCCAGCGCGTCTCGAGGACGAGCTTGTGCTCCATGTTCTGCACCGTCAGCAGGCCGATGAACGGCCCGAGGATGGCGGTGACGACGATCGTCGTGAACAGGGCGTCCTTGAGGGCGCCGGCCCAGTCGATCGCGGGGGCGGAGGCGGTGGCGTCACGGCTCATGGCGTCACACCTTCTCGACTTCCGGTTTGCCGAGGATGCCCTGGGGCATGAAGATCAGCACCACCACGAGGATCGAGAACGCGGCCACGTCCTTGTAGTCGATGGTGAAATAGGCCGACCAGAAGACCTCGATGAGACCGATCAACAGGCCGCCGAGCACGGCGCCGGGCAGCGATCCGATGCCGCCGAGCACGGCGGCGGTGAAGGCCTTCACGCCGGGGGTGAAGCCGTCGGAGAAGCTCACCACACCGTAGTAGACCATGTACATGACACCGGCGACGGCGGCGAGCGCGGCGCCCATGACGAAGGTCAGCGAGATGGTGCGGTCGACGTCGATGCCGAGCAGCGAGGCCATCTTGCGGTCCTGCTCGCAGGCGCGCTGGGCACGGCCCAGCGGCGTCTTCTGCACGAGGTACCAGAAGCCGGCGAGCAGCACCGCGGTCACCACCCAGATCATGATCTGCTTGTAGGAGATGGTGACGGGATAGGTGTCGGACTGCACCAGGACGATGACGTCCTTGAGCATCGGCGGGATCGGCTTGTTGCGCGGGCCCTGGGTCCCCTGGACGAAGTTCGACAGGAAGATGGACATGCCGATGGCGCTGATCAGGGGTGCGAGACGGAAGGAGCCGCGCAACGGCCGATAGGCGACGCGCTCGATCGTCCAGTTCCACACCGAGGTCAGGATCATCGCGACGATCAGGCAGATCAGCAGCACGATCGCGATCGATCCGATGCCGAGCCAAGTCGTGAGGGCGAGGAAGGTGATCACCGCGATGAAGGCCGACACCATGAACACGTCGCCGTGGGCGAAGTTCACCATGCCGATGATGCCGAAGACCATCGTGTAACCGATGGCGATCAATCCGTAGATCGATCCGAGGGTGATACCGTTGATCAGCTGTTGGAGGAATACTTCCATCAGGGGACGTACGCTCCCGCTCGAGGACGCCGAAGGCCGGTCGTTTCCGGCCGCTCGAGAGGCATCGACAAGACCACATCCGCGCGTCGCAGGCCGCCACGCCGGTGCCTCAATTGTGCCAAGGTCTTAACAAGCGACGGGGGGCGAGGCAATTCCCGTCGTCCGTAACCCGACATAAAAGTGTTTTCTTCCCGGTATCATCCGAGATCGAGAAAATTCACCCGATTTTTCGAAACCATGAGACTTTGGTGAAAGATGTCGGATTTCGCATGGCTCCTCTGCCTCGAACGCGGGGATCTCCTTGCCGGCGAAGGGTGAGGGAGCTTCGTGGCGCCGGGGCGGCGCCGGATCGATTTTGCACTTTCATGACGGAATCGTTCGCCACGGTTCGCGCGGTCGGCGGTCGAAGGCCGGAAATTTTCTCGTCGGGGCGGCGGATTCGTGCCTTCTCGGCGGTCGGGACGGGTGCGAGCGCGATCCTGGGGCGACGAAGCTGAGAACTGGTCGCAGCGGTAGGACTTTCTATATGAGTGTCGTGTGAAAGTGGCGATCGGTCCGTTCCCGCCCGGGCGGCGGACGGGAACGAGACGTGAGGAACGAGGCATGTCGAGTGTCGTGCGAGGGATGCGGGTCGCGATGAGGGACGAGACGGCGACACCGGCGGCGGTCGACGGCGAGGTCTTCCGCGAGGCGATGAGCCGGATCGGCGCGGCCGTCCACATCGTCACCACGGCAGGGGCGTCCGGCCGGGCCGGCGCGACGATGACGGCGGTGACCTCGGTCTCCGACGCGCCGCCGACCCTGCTCGTCTGCATCAATCGCAACGGCCGGCTCAACACCGTGCTGCGCGCCAACGGCGTCTTCTGCATCAACACGCTGGTCGCCGGCGACGAGGATCTCGCCGGTGTCTTCGCCGGCAAGGGTGGCCTCGATCACGAGGCACGGTTCGGCCACGGGCGGTGGACGGCCGGCGATCTCGGCGCGCCGGTTCTGATGGGCGCGCGGGCGGCGCTCGAGTGTCGCGTCTCGGAGGTCGCCGAAGTCGGCTCGCACACGGTGGTGTTCGGCCGGGTCGAAGCGGTCCACCTCGGCAAGGCGCGCGCGGCGCTGCTCTATCTCGATCGCGGCTACCGGGTGCTGCCGCACATCGGGACGATGGACTGAGCCCCGACGGGATCACCTCGCGTGGGTGACGCGGTTCGGCGCCGCTCCGGTGCCGGGTTCAGTCGAGATAGGCGACCTCGCACGAGGCATGCGCCAGCAGAAGATCGAGGAAGGCGTATTTCGTCACCGCGCTGCGCAGGGCGGGACGGACGTCGTCCGGCAGGTCGGCGCAGAGGTCGATGAACCGGGTGAGTTCGATCGTGAACCAGTCGGTGGCGAGGACGAAGATGCGCATCGGGAAACCCGCGTCGAACAGGCGGCGGCCGAAGCGCTCGACGTAGTCGTTCGAGACGGCGGCGAAATCACCGCGCAACAGCAGTCGCCAATGGGCGATGCGGGCCGTCAGCAACTGATCGAAGCGGTCGGGCCCGAGCAGGTGGCCGACCTCGGTCGTCCGCAGATGGTCGTAGTAGCGCCGCGCCACGGTCTCGATCTGCGGGTCGAGCAGCGGCAGCCAAGCGGTGACGAGGGCGCGGTCCTCCGCCCCGAGCCCGATCTCCGAGAAGCTCTCCTGCAATCTGTTTTCGGTGAGGCTCATTCGCGGCTCCGTTCTCGACATCGACCGACGGCTCGCCGCGCCCGCGGATCGAGCGCGACTCACCCCCGCGGTCGGGAGCGACGTGCCGTCGACCGACATCATCGCACGATCTACTGGTGCGTTCTGCAATCACAGATGGCAGAATCGCGTCACGGGTAAATCTTCCGTGCGACGTTTCGGGCGCGCCCTGCGGCACGGAAGGCCGGGGGCGGCGGCTTGTCAGCGATGGCGAATCGGCGCCATTGAGGGAGACGACATGAGGAGAAGACCGATGAGTCCGGTCGCTGTGCACGGCGCTCGAGCCGTCCTGTTCGCCGCCCTGATTTTCGCTGCGGGATCGGCCGGCGCGGCGGACGACGCGGCGGTGAAGCGTGGCCTGGAGATCGCCGAGGCGGCCTGTGCGGATTGCCACGCCATCGGTGCGAGCGGTGCCAGCCCCAAGGCGGAGGCGCCGCTCTTCCGCGAGTTGGGGCGGAAATACCCGGTGGAGAGCCTCGAGGAAGCCTTGGCCGAAGGGGTCGTGGTCGGTCATCCCGGCATGCCGCAGGTCAAGATGGACGAAGCCGACATCGGCGCCTTCCTGACCTATCTGAAGAGCATCCAGGTGCCGTGACCCGTGATCCGGTGGGTGGCTTCGCGACGGCGATTCCGCTTCGCCGTCGAAGCCGTTGTTCCGCCTCGAGCTTTTCGATTCCTTGTAGAGGTTCGGCGAGCGCCGGGCGGCGATCGTGCGCGCCGCGCGGCGACGTCATACCGGGCTCACGAAACTCGGCGAGTCCGACTTTCGTGAGCATCACGGCCCGACCGGCCGACGCCCGTTCGGGCTCGCCATCACTCACGGCGTTTCGATCGGGTCGAAATGTCGTGAGCTCGGTGTCAGCTCACGGTGAAGGCGCCCATCATGCCGCCGTCTTCGTGCTCGAGCAGGTGGCAGTGGTAGAGGAACGGCGTCTTCGTGTCGGCGGGGTGGGTGAAGGTCACCAGGAGTTCGGCGCTGTTCTCGACCCGGATCGTATCCTTGTAGCCGCGGTTCCATGCCTTGGGCTTGTCGCCGTCCTCGCTGAGGACGCGGAACCGGGCGCCGTGCAGGTGGAACGGGTGGGCCATGTCGGGGGAGGCGATCTCCCAGATCTCGGTCGCGCCGAGGGTGACCTTCTCGTCGATCCGATCCCCGGCGAAGCTGCGGCCGTTGATGGTCAGGAGGACCGGCGGCACGCCGCCTGCCGCGTGACCGTCGCGGCCGATCGCTCCGTGGCTCATCGAGCCGGGGCGCAAGTGGGGGTCGTGACCGGCCGCGGCGGCGGCCGGATTGGGAACGGCGCGCAGCTCGAAGCGACGCCGTTTCAGATCGCCGGTCGGGCCGATCGCCGGGAGCGGTGCGGCGAGGGTCGCCGGGATCTTGGCGGCGGGCGCGTCGTCACGGACGGTGCCGAAGGCGACGACGCGCTCCGGCTTGTCGATCACGTCGGGCAGCATCGTCGCATCCGCGCCGAGGCGGTGTTCGTGCAGGTCGGGGCCGGTCAGGAGCACACCGGTGCCTTCGGCGAAGTCGACCAGGATCTCGGCGCGCTCGCCGGGCGCCAGGGCGAGCAGCGTCAACTCGATCGGCGCGGGCAGGAAGCCGCCGTCGGTGGCGATCAGACGGAACGTCCGCTGGTCCTCGAAGGCGATGCGGAAGGTGCGGGCGTTCGCCGCGTTGAGGAGGCGCAGGCGGACGAGACGCGGCGGCACCTTGGCGACGGCCTGCGTCACGCCGTTCACCACCATGTCGCGGCCGCGAAAGCCGTGTTCGACCACCGCGGCGCTCGCGTCGTAGACCGGGCGGCCGGCGTCGTCGAGGGCGCGATCCTGGAGAACCAGCGGGATGTCGTCGACGCCCCAGGTCGAGGGCAGGCCGAGGGTGGCGCTCGTTCCGTCGTCGACGATCAGCAGTCCGGCGAGGCCGTCGTGGATGTCGCGGGCGGTGTGGCCGTGGACATGGGCGTGGTACCACAGCGTCGCCGCCGGCTGATCGACGGTGAGCGCGGTCTCCCAACTCTCGCCGGTCTTCAGGCCGGGACGGGTCGCGCCGTCCTGGCGCGCGGGCACGAGGAGCCCGTGCCAGTGGACGTTGGTCGGCCGGGCGAGGCGATTGACGAGGCGGATCTTCGGCTTCGTTCCGCGCTTCAGGCGCAGCGCCGGCCCCATGTAGGTGCCGCCGTAGCCGACGACGTCGACCGGCTTGCCGTCGACGAAGGCGTGGGTGGCCGCTTCGGCGACGAGGTCGAAGGTCTCGCCGTCGGCGAGGTCGACGAGGCGAGGGATGGGTAGGGCGGTCCCGGCGACGGCGGGCTCGGGCGCGGCGGCGGGGGCCGCCGACTTCGACGACTTCTTCTTGCGGCGCTTCGCCTCGGCCGGCGCGATGCTCGCCACGAGACCGATCGCGGCGCTCGCCAGGAGCGCACGACGGGTCGTGAGGAGGCGGGTGATCGTCATCTCGTCCGGGGTCCTCGACGGCGTCCGCGGCGAATCGTCCGCGCCGCTGGTCTCGTCGTTCTAACCGTCGCCGCCATGGGGCGACAGGGAAAGGGCGACAATGGGGCGAGAGCGCCGCCGATGCCGGGCGGGCCGACGCCTCGTCCGAGCGCGGAAACGAAAGAGGCGGCCTTGCGGCCGCCTCTTCAATTTCGATCGGACCGGGATGGATCAGAAGTCCATGCCGCCCATGCCACCGGCCGGCATGGCCGGCGAGGCGTCCTTCTTGGGCTTGTCGGCGATCATCGCCTCGGTGGTGATCAGGAGGCCGGCGACCGAGGCCGCGTCTTGGAGGGCGCAGCGCACGACCTTGGCCGGATCGATGACGCCGAAGGCGTACATGTCGCCGTACTGGCCGGTCTGAGCGTTCCAGCCGAAGGCCGGATCGGCGTTCTCGAGGATCTTGCCGACGACGATCGAGCCGTCGTCACCGGCGTTGAGGGCGATCTGACGGGCCGGGGCGGTGATCGCCTTGCGGACGATCTCGACGCCGGTCTTCTGATCGGCGTTGGCCGGGACGACGGCATCGAGGGCTTTGATGGCGCGCAGCAGCGCGACGCCGCCGCCCGGCAGGATGCCTTCTTCGACCGCGGCGCGGGTGGCGTGCATGGCATCGTCCACCCGGTCCTTCTTCTCCTTGACCTCGATCTCGGTGGCGCCACCGACGCGGATCACCG